>JANWVS010000064.1 GCA_025056835.1 Gemmataceae bacterium
AAAATCCCATCGAGCAGGAAGGCACGTATCCCTTGCCCGAAGCGCAATTAGACCGCTTTATGTTTAACATTAAGGTGGACTATCCGAGCTTCGACGAGGAAAAACGCATTCTTGACCTGGCGACGCGCGATGAGCCGCCGGAAATCAGCAAGATCCTCAGCGGGCGGGCGATCCTCAACATGCAAAAACTCATCCGATCGGTGCCGGTGGGCGATTTCGTCAAGGACTATGTCACCCGGCTGGTTCGCGCCACTCGGCCAAAAGATCCGACCGCCCCGGACTTCGTGCGCAAAATGGTCGATTGGGGCGCCGGTCCGCGCGCCGGTATCTTTCTGATTCAAGGGGGAAGAGCGATGGCAGCCATGGACGGTCGTTTCAGTGTCGCCATCGACGATATTAAAAAAGTCGCCATTCCCGTGCTGCGCCACCGGGTCAGCACGAATTTCCAAGCTCAGGCGGAAGGCAAAACGAGCGAAGACGTGATCGAGCAGTTGTTGCAAGTCATCCCCGAGCCGGCGGTCGAGAAATACGAGAGGAAAAGGAAATGACGCGAACGAACGCGCCCCGAGCCGTTGATCCATGGCCTTACGGCTGTGCGGTATTTCATTAGCATCCGCAACCGCTGTTCGGCGTCCTGGTTCCCATGAGCACTGAAAAATACCTCCGCCCCGAAGTCATTCGCCAGGTCTCCCGCCTCGACTTGCGCGCCAAGTTCATCGTCGAGGGGTTTCTCCAGGGGCTGCACGCCTCGCCGTTTCACGGTTTTTCGGTCGAGTTCAGCGAGCACCGCAAATACGTGCCCGGCGACG
The DNA here is from genome assembly GCA_025056835.1 of Gemmataceae bacterium. Classification (GTDB taxonomy): domain Bacteria; phylum Planctomycetota; class Planctomycetia; order Gemmatales; family Gemmataceae; genus JANWVS01. The sequence goes on from JANWVS010000064.1 coordinate 810, forward strand.
ACTTGAAGGACCTCGATTGGAATGTGTTTGCCAAAACGGATAAATACTATCTCAAAAAGTTCCAGGCCGAGACCAACGTCACCGGCTACCTCGTCATGGACCTGTCGGCGTCGATGGCTTACACGTATCGTCAGGAACTGACCAAGTTTGATTATGCTATTTGCCTCGCCGCCGCTCTCGGCTATTTGATGATCCGCCAGCAAGACCCCGTCGGCTTGGTCACCTTCGACACCAAGATCCAGACGGCGCTGCCGCCGCGCAGCAAGCGGACGCAGCTGGGAACGATCCTGGCCGTACTGGCCAACCTCAAGCCTTCGGGCCAGACCGACGTCGCCGGTTGCTTGCACCAACTCGCAGCGATGATTCGGCACAAAAGCCTTATCATCCTCTTCAGCGATTTGCTCGCCGATCCCGAACCGGTCGTGCAAAGCTTGCACCACCTGCGGCATCGCGGCAACGAGATCATCGTCTTTCACGTGCTCGACGAGGCCGAAGTGCATTTTCCCTTCGAGGGAATCGTGGAATTTGCCGATGTCGAATCACCGCGAAAACTCACCGTCGACGCCCAACACATGCGCGGCGACTACCTCCAGGCCTTGCGCGGTTTTCAGCAACACTATCGAGAAGAATGTTTCAAGGCCAACATCGATTACGTAGCCATCGACACGAGCGTGACCTTCGACAAGGCCCTCATGGAATACTTGCTCCAAAGACAGCGGCGGTTTTGATGGGCCGGCATGGCCCACCCTGATTCGGCTCGCGCCGATCTGCCGACGGAGACTGAATGGAACCGTGATGACCTTTATCTTTCCGATCCTGCTGAGCGGTTTGGCCCTGGCGGCCATTCCCGTGCTTTTACACTTGATGCTACGGCAGAAGCCCAAGACTGTGCCGTTCCCGGCTTTTCGGTTTCTGGTGCAAAAGCATCGCATGAATTTGCGGAAACTGCGGCTGCGCCACCTGTTCTTACTCGGCCTGCGCATCTTTCTCATTGCCGCGCTGTGCGTGGCGCTGGCCCGACCGAAGTTGTTCCACGATAGCCTGCATCTGCACCGCGATCGGCCTATTGCGGCAATCATCGTGGTCGACACCGGGCCGACGATGGATTATCGCACCAGCGACCAGGTCAGCCGACTCGATGACGCCAAGGCACGGTGCAGGGAATTAGTCCATGAATTGCCCGATGGTAGTCGGGTTATCTTACTGTCCACGGCGGCGCCGGTCGGTTCGCATCGCGGCGAATGGCAGACTTCCTTGACCCAGGTCCGGCAGCAGTTAGAGCAACTGACGGTACATCCCGCCAGCGCGAGCTTGCCGCGCCGCCTGGAAGAGGCGCTGCGTCTCTTCGCTACCGCTGCCCGCAGCGACGACCCTGTTTTGCGAACAGCGCCGCGCTTGTTGGTCGCGGTCAGCGATCGCACCGTCGCCACATGGGCCGGCGGTAGTCGGCAGGAATTGCTGGAGGCACTCGACCAGTTGCCGCCTACTCCGGAGGGGTTGCGACAATTTCGCGATCGCTCCGGCGCCGTGCTCGAGTTGGTCAAGCAGCTCCGAACCAGGTTGCCCCCCCCGGCCGGCTCGGATTACCCTGATGCGGCTTTCATCGATGCGGTGGCAGCCTTGCGCGAGCGCCTGCCCGAACTCGACCACGACCGTGCCTTCGCCGATGAAGCGACGCGTCAGCTTCTTCTGGCGACCCGCCGGCAGGCTCGCGGCCTGATCGCTGCCCTCGCTCGGCCGGCAGCGGCCGCTGACCCCGATGTAGAAGACTATCGCCGGCAAACCGTCGCGTCGCTTCATGAGTTGGTGCGGCAGCTGATGGGCTTGCACGCCGTTTACCTCGACGTCGGCATCGACCCGCCGGTTGACGTGGCCCTGCTGAAGCTCGACTTGCCGCGGCAGAGCGACGGGCGCGTGCAGCAAGTTTTTGCCAGCGAGGAGCGGTTTGTCGCCAACGTCACGTCGAAATCGTTTGGACGCGACGTTAGTGTCATCTTAGAAGCCCAGTTGGACAAGGAAAAGTTGCCGCCGCGGCAGCTCGAGCTGCGCGCTGACGTGGCGCAGACCGTGCCGATTGAGATCGATCTCCGCAAATGGCAACTCGCGCCCGGCGGCCATTCGCTCGCCGTTCGGTTGACTAGCAAAGATGCCCTCGAAAGCAACAACCAACTCTTCGCCGCCTTCGAAGTTCGTCGGCCGAAACGATTGCTCGTCTTGGCTGATCGTCCCGAGCAGGGAGCATGGCTCGATCGTGCCTTGCAATCGCTCGGCGAAACCAGCGAGATCAAGACGTCGAGCGACCATTCTCAAGTGGATTGGAGTCACTACGATGCGGTCTTCCTGGTCGGCTTGGCCAAGCCTGCTGCCAGCCTTTGGCAGACCGCGACGGCCTATGTGCAGCGCGGCGGCAGCCTCGCCGTTGTGCCTGGGGGCAGCGAGATGGACCGCGCAGCCTACAATCAACCGGCCGCCCAGGGACTGATGCCCGGCGTCTGGCAAACAGCCGTGCTGGTGAAGGAAACCGAAGCTCGGTCGTGGAATTGGGACGCCGATGGGATCTTTCAGCACCCCATGCTCCGTCCCTTCTTGCGTTGGAAAGCCGATCCTCGTTCTGATCTCTTCGACCCCACCCTGCGCCGCTGGGTGCAAGGGTATTGGCCCATCACTCCCGACGCCAAGGCGAGTCAGATCATTATCCGCTATGATGATCCGGCGGCCACGCCAGCGGTCTTGGAGAGGACCGGCTTGCCGGGCAAGGTCATTGTTTTTACGACGCCGCTTGATGCACGGACGCCGCGCTGGAACAATTACCTGGAAACGAACAGTTCGTTCTACGTGGCTTTGGCCTATGTGACGACGCGTTATCTCACCGGGGAGGAAAAAGGCATCCAGGTCAATTTTGTATGCGGGATCGACGAGCCGCGCCTGCCGTTGCCGCTGACACCGCGGCTCAGTGCGGTGACCGTGCAAGGCTCGGAATTTTTGGAAACGGTGCCGATCGCACCCGAAGCACGGGAAGTGCGTTTTCGCGATGTGTTTGCGCCGGGAATCTACGAGGTCTATGGTCAAGCGGCTCAAGGCCAGCCGAGTGTGCCGCTCGGTCATTTCAGCATCAACCTTGCGCCGGAAAAAGGTGATCTCACGCGAGTGCCGGCCAGCGAGATCGAGTCGATTTTCGGCGCCGGCGCCATGGTCGTCGCTGAGCGCGGCGTGGATCTCCGCCAGCTCTTGCGGGGCCAGTGGAACGAGCCGCTGGAGTTATTTCCATACCTGATGATCGCCTTGCTTTTCGTCTTGGCGATGGAAAACTTGCTGGCGAACAAGTTCTATCGCAGAGAAGATTGAGGAAAGGTCGCGGGCAGGCGACCGGGCAAGCATGATTTCAGCTGTTTCCCTCGTGACCGATCCGCCGTGGCCGTGGTCGCTGCCCGGTGTGGGCGTGGGCGCCCTGGCTGCGGTCGCGGCTGCGCTGGCCGGTTTGACCGTGATCACCTACCTCGGTGCGGCCAAGGCTACTCCCCGACGTCTGGCGGCGGTCGTTGGGCTACGGCTGCTCGCTTTGGCCGTGGCGCTGATTGTCATCCTGCGTCCCTCGCTGGCTCATGATGAGGACGACAACATCGTGCCCTCGAAGCTGCTGGTGCACCTTGACATCTCCGAGAGTATGGGTCGGACCGATGAATTCGACAATCGCTCGCGCTACGAGCACGCCAAACGATTACTCACAAGCGGTCGTGCGGCGACGCTGTTGAAGTCTCTCAGCGCCGAGCGCAAGATCGAGGTGGTTTACTCCATGGGCGCCGAGGATGTCCGACCGCTCGAGTTCCCCGCCAAACCCGTTGGTCGGCGCACGGACATCGGCACTTGGCTTCATGAGTTGTGGCAACGGCACGGCCGCGAGAAAAACCTGCGCGGCTTGGTGTTGTTGACCGACGGCGCTGACAACGGCACGCGTTTCGCCGCCCTGGACCAAGCCGCGGCCTATCGTGGCGTTTGCCCGATCTATGCGATCGGACTCGGGAGTCCGACGACAACGGCCGCGACGAAAGACATCGCCGTGGAAAAAGTTTGGGTCAAGGAACCGGTTTTCGCCAAGGGTACGATGGAAGTGGCGGCCACGGTCGCTGCGCCCGGCTTTGAAGATGCCGTGGTTCTCGCCAGCCTTTGGCTTGAGGAAGTGGACGGCAAGCCGCTGCGACAGGTGGGGGCCCGCCAACCGCTTGATCTTCGAACCCAACTCGACAAGACCATTCGCTTCCAGGTTGATGCTCCGGATCGGCAAGGAGAGGTAAAGCTGACCGTGAAGGTTGAGCCGTTACCGGGAGAAGTCAACGTCGCCAACAACGAGGCGAGCACCTACGTCAATGTTTCCAAAGAAGGCGTCAGCATTCTTTGGGTCGAAGGGAAACTCCGGTTGGAGAGCGGTTTTGCTCGTGAAACCCTGGCGAAGGATCCGCGGCTGCGTGTCTTTCGTGTTCTGCGCCTGCCGGGAGATAAAGCGGTCGCCAACGGCGATTTTTTCGAGTTTGGCAAGCGAAGTTATGACGTTATTGTGATCGGCGATCTGTCGGCACAGCGTTTCAGCGGGGGCCGGCCCGAGGTGTTTGATGCGATCCGAGACCTCGTGGTGACCAAGGGAGTGGGGCTGCTCATGTTGGGCGGCTACGATACTTTTGCTGCCGGGGGATGGCGTGAGACCAAAATTTATCCGCTGCTGCCGGTCAAGCTCGATGCCGCTGTGCCGCAAGTGGAAACAAAAATTCGGGTCACGCCCACCCCGGCTGGCGAGCTGTTTCTGCTCAAACTCGCCAGCGCACCGGCAAAGCAAAAAGAACTTTGGGAAAGTAGATTTCAACCACTCGATGGTATGGCGGCACTCGGTACCGTGGAGCCAGGAGCCACCGTCTATGCCCATGGTACGACGGCCGCTGGCCAGGAATTGCCGCTGCTGGTCAGTATCGAGCGCGGCCAAGGACGCGTCCTTGTCTTCGGCGGCGACACCACGTACTTGGCTTGGCGTCAATCCAAAGAAGCTATCGCTGCCTATGAGCGATTTTGGAGCCAGGTCATGCTGTGGTTGGCCAAACAGGAGCAAGCGAAGGGTTACCTCGTCGTCCGCCCGGATCGCCGCCGCTTGGACCTTGGCGGCAACGATGTGCTCGGCTTCAACGTCAAATTCACGAAGGGGGCCAACAAGGTCCGGCAGGCAAAGTTCGATGCCAAGATCGTCGGTCCGCGGGGTGAACTTGCTCCCGTGACCATCGTCGAGGAAGCCGACGGTTTCCGCGGAACCTGGTCGGCACCGCCCGCTGCCGGCGAATATCGGATCGTGGTCGAGGGTAGCGGTGTCGACGAACAACAACAACCCGTTCATGGCGCCGATGTCGCGCGGTTCATGGTGTACGACGACGATGTCGAAAACCTTCGCCCTGCCGCCGATCATGAGCTTCTCAAACGGATCGCCCAAGTCTCAGGCGGTGAATTCTTCCCGGCCGAAGAACGCAAATTCGTACAGTTTCTCGAAAAGCTGCCGCCCTTGATCGACGCTGAACGGACCACGGCCGTGCGCTGGCCCGATTGGCGGCGCAACCCTGTTTCCGATTCCGTCGGCGACCAGCTGAGCGCGTTGTGGGACTCAGCCGCTCTACCGTGTTTTCTCGCGTTCGTCGCACTCCTGTGTCTGGAGTGGTTCTTGCGCCGCCGCTGGGGCCTGGTGTGAGTTGTCACCCCAGTTCCCTTGGTCGAAACCGCCTAGCAACGATACGAATAGAGTGTAGACCACCGTGGTTTGCACTTATCGTTTCGCTCGGGGAGGTATCCAGCATGACCCTCAGACGGTCCAAGGTGTACGGCTTGGCACTGCTCGTCCTGGCGTGCCCGGCGAAGGTCACAGCGCAGGATGACGACGCCCGGATACTGGTGCTGAAAGCCCAAAAAGCCCATGGCGGCCGGGAGACCCTGAACAAGTACCGCGCCGCCCAGTTCAAATACAAAGGCGATGTCGACATCAACGGCATGCAGGCCAAAGTCGAAGGAGAAGTGTTCTACAACTTCCCTGATCGGATGAAGAACGTCATCCAGGTCGATGCCAACGGCATGAAGATCGTCGTCCAGCAAGGCCGTGATGCCAAGGGGCTTTGGGTCAGCGTTCTCGGCATGACTCAGGAAATCAATGACAAGGAGTTGCTCGACGAGATGAACGAGAGCATGTATGTGGAAAAAGTCGTGGGTCTGGCAGACATCGACGACAAGAGTTACAAGTTTTCGACCATTGGCGAAATGAAGATCAAGAACAAAGATACAATCGGCGTTCGCGTCAGCCGTGACGGACGGCGCGATGTGACCCTCTGGATCGACAAGAAAACGCACTTAGTCGTCAAGTCGGAGAATCGCGGCAAAGATCCGTTCGGCCAAGGGGGAGAAGCCAATCAAGAAAAGTATTTCTTTGACTACCAACCCGTCTCCGGTGTGCAGTCGCCGCGCAGAATGGAAGTGCACCACGACGGCAAGCGCATCATGGAACTTGAACTGACGGAGACGCGTTACCACGAAAAGTTGGACGAGTCGCAATTTAATCGGCCGTGACCGGGGCCGGCGTCACGACATGGACCCGGCGTGCGCCATGTTGGAATTCGACGATCCCGTCGGCCAGCGCAAACAGGGTGTAATCGCGGCCCATGCCGACGTTGCGGCCGGGATGGAATTTGGTGCCGCGTTGCCGCACAATGATGTTGCCGGCGCGCACCACCTGGCCGCCGAACACTTTGACGCCCAAGCGCTTGGCGTGAGAATCGCGGCCGTTCTTGCTTGAACCTTGACCTTTCTTGTGAGCCATGGTCCTGCTCTCCCGCTATGGTTGCTTCGCTGCCGGCGCCTTTATCGGCGCCGGCTTCGTGTCGATGTCGAGCGACAGGGCTTTTCCCGTCCGGCTTTCCGCCCGATAGACCCATTCCGCCGGGGCCTTGAACTTGATGTCGCGAGCGTCGACCGAAAAACGCTCGCCGTGACGCTCGAAATTCAATTGCAGTGTTTTATAGCGACGGATCGGCGGAAGACCAGGAGCCGGCGGATCGACGATGACCGTGCCATTGGATAGCCCACGCACGAAGATGCTGAACTGCGTGCATTCGCTCAAGTCCTTGACACCGGATTTTACTCCCTTGGCATCGGCGGGCGAGCCGTCCCAGATGGCTACGCCGGTCACTGCCTTGGGATAGGCCACGTCGGCCGGCTGCGACAGCGGGATCTTCGTCAAACCAATCGTGACCGTGTTCTTGATGTCTTGCACGCCGGCGGGATCTTCCAACTTACGAATTTCCGCTTCGACGGTCGGTAGGACTTCGTCCAAATACACGCCGGGCGGATCAAGGGTCACCAACTCAAAGACCGGATTGAAGTCGCGCGGCGCTCCCGTGCGGTTGATGACTTGATACCACATGTACCAGCAAATGCGCGTTCCGCGCCCAGGCACATTGACCTTGATCAACCGCGGATCCTTGAAGCGGAAGTCCAGGACCCATACGCCGGATTTCTGATCGATTTTCGTGGGAGCGGCCTTGACCTCCC
>JANWVS010000650.1 GCA_025056835.1 Gemmataceae bacterium
ACTGATTTCATCAAGGCCGTCGGAACTGCAAACGAGTAGGGCATGGTCGGTTCCGAGGATCGCCAAGGCCGTTGCCATGCGATCGAGCATTTCGGACCGGCCAACGCCTAGGAGTTGCCGTCGTGCCCCGGCGGGATTGGCGAGCGGGCCGAGACAATTGAAGATGGTAGCCACGCCTAAACGGCGGCGGATGGGGCCGACGTGTTTGAGCGCGGGATGGAACTTCGGCGCAAAGCAAAAGGCAAAACCGGTTTCTCGGAGCGAGCGTTGCGCATGGGCTGCGTCGCCGTCGGTGGCGATGCCGAGCGCAGCCAAAACGTCGGCGCTACCGCTCTTGCTCGAGACGCCGCGATTGCCGTGTTTGACGACCGGTACACCGCAGGCCGCAATGAGCAAGGCAGCGGCGGTGCTGATGTTAAAAGTGCCCCGGCCGTCGCCGCCGGTGCCGCAGGTGTCGAGCACGTCGTCGCGACCCGGGTCCCACCGGATCATATGTGCCCGGAGGACTTGCGCCGCGGTGGCCAATTCCTCAGCCGATTCGCCTTTAATACGAAGCGCGACGAGAAATGCAGCGGCCTCGACGTCACCGCAAGTGCCGTCCATCATCGCTTCAATAACCGCTCGCAAAACGGGCTGGGGCAGGTCCCGTCCTCGGATGAGCATGTCGAGAATTTCCGGAGTCATGGGACCTGCCAGCAGTCGTGGTTGTCGTTCTGCCGAAGCGCTACGCGGAAGCTACTCGTGAGGCGCGACAGCATTGACATGAAGATTCTCCACTACTTGTTCGGCGCCGTTGTCGGCCATGACTTTGATAGAGTACGGGTTGTCCGGGTCGTTGCCGACGTTCAATTGAAACACATAATTGCCGGTCCGGGCGTTATGTTGGACGGGCGGCACAGGGGCCGACCACTGTCCGTTGTTGGGCCGGAAACTGGCAGTTAACGGACGCAACGTCGTGGTGCCTAGTACGTAAACAAGCGGGCTGACAAGGGAGGTGCAATCTTGGAAGTGGTAAGGGTAGGTAATTCCTAATGCCCCAGTCTCGACAACAGCATATGCTGGGCGTTGCGGCGACTGAGCGTGCCAGCTGAGCCGCACCACAGAACAGGTCGAAACTAGATGCGGTTTTTCCTTGTCGTAAACAAGGAAGAGATAAGCACCGGCCGGCACATCTGTGAATTCGATCAGCCAATTTCGGCCGTCTTGAATGGTGTCGCCGAAGATGGGAAGGTTGTTGGGTCTGACCAACAACCCGCGCACGCAGCGCACCTCTTCGGCGCTGCCGTGGGCGATGAAACTGTCGGCGTTCAGCACAGTGTTTGGTTTGGGATAGCGGATGGTAAGGCAGGGCATGGGCGCTCTCCAAAAAGGAAAAGGAACAGGCTAGGGATTTAACGGCTCGAGGACGACGTTGCGGACGGCCACGGAACCACGGAAGACCAGGATGCCTAGCCCGCCGCGGGGCGACAAGTGCGGCTCCAACCAGTCGAAACCCGGCGCGTGATTGTTATTCAGGCCGCTGTCGTTGATCAGACGATCGAGCTTTTTGCCAACTGCGCCGAAGGTGAGCGGTTCGAGCGGGCGATCGTCGAACTTAACAGACATGTCCAGCGGCCTGACGGTGACCACAATACGGCGCCAGTTGTCGCCGCTTACACCGGCGAAGACGAACGGCAACGTTGGTCCATGACATACTCGGTAAGCCGGAAACGGGCCGTCAATCACGGTTTCGAACGTGACACGTCTCGGCGGCACTGGCTTGTTCGGAAACACCGGCTCGATCGAGGTGGGGTAGAGGTCGTTAAAACAAACAGCGGTATAGACGAACGTTTTTCCGGCAGGCAAACGGTAATCGCGACGGGCGAGGTACAAGCCAACCCGGCCAAAATGGTCGCCATGGCGATGACAAAGCTCGGCGGTGAGGCGGTAGTGGTCGCTTTGGGGATCGGGAATGAGTTCG
>JANWVS010000651.1 GCA_025056835.1 Gemmataceae bacterium
CAAGTCCTGCCGCGGCCTTGGCTGCGGCCTCGCTGTCGCGCGTTCGTGCCGTCAGTCGCCAGCGCTATTTCAACTGGGTTGCCGACGTCGGCCGCCAAGCCGCCCTGGCCTTGGAATACGCCCACCAAACCGGCATCATCCACCGCGATGTGAAACCGGCCAACCTGTTGTTGGACGAACGAGGTCATGTCTGGGTCACCGACTTCGGCTTAGCACAAATGACCAGCGACGGCAGCCTTACCGTCACGGGCGAAATGGTCGGCACCTTGCGCTATGCCAGCCCCGAACAAACCCGGGCTCGCCCTGGCGTCACCGACCAGCGCAGCGATGTCTATTCGCTCGGCGCGACGCTGTACGAATTGCTGACCCTGCAACCGCTGTTCCACGCTCGCGACCGCAATGATCTGTTGCTTCAGATCGGCAACGACGAGCCGTTGCCTCCGCGGGCCCACGATGCCAGCATCCCCATGGAGCTGGAAACGATCGTCCTGAAGGCCCTCAGCAAAGATCCGGCCGAGCGCTACACGACCGCGCAGGATTTTGCCGACGATTTGCGGTGCTTTCTCGAGAACCGACCGATCCAGGCGCGACGGCCCACGATTTGGGAGCGATTGCGCAAATGGGGCCGTCGGCACCCTGCGTTGGTCGTCGCCGGTGCCGTATCCTTGCTGCTGGTGTCCGCGATTTCCGTGATCAGCGCGGCACTGATACGTGCCGAACAGCAGCGCACTTTGCGCGAACAGCGACGCGCCGAGGAGGCGCTGGCGCGGGCCAAACAACGGGCCGAAATCGCCGAGGCCCGGTTTCAATTGGCGCGCCGCTCCGTCGACGAACTGATTTTCGTCAGCGAGGAGGAACTCAATGACCGCGCCAATCTCCCGGCCCTGCGCCGCCGGCTGCTGATGTCGGCGCTGGCGTACTACCAGGAACTCATCAACCAACACCATGACGACCCGCGCACCCAAGCCGAGCTTCTTCAGACGCGGCGGCATGTCGAGAAAATCTTGAGCGACCTGGTCGTGTTGCGCTCCGCTAGCCAGTTCTACTTACTGGCGCAAAAATCGGTCCTCGACGACCTCAACGTCCGCGGCAAGCAACGCGCGAAAGTCGCCGAATTGACGGCCCGCTTCGCCAAACAATGGGCCGACGCGCGGGAAGACATCAGCCGCGTGCCGCCAGCCGAACGGTCGCGGCTCGCCCTCGAACGAGCACGGAAGAACGACGCCGACGTCAATGCCGTCTTGAGTCCCGCTCAGCAAGAGCGCCTGCGGCAGATTGCCTTGCAACTCGAAGGCCCCAGCGCTTTCTACCAGCCGGAAGTCATCGCTGCCCTGCGCTTGACCCATGAGCAGCGCGAACGGATCCGCACCGTTCATGAAGAAACGTCGTTTGAATGGTTCAAGACCATTCGGGAAATCAAGGAGGCCGGCATCCCGCTGCCGACCCTCGATCCTGGCGTGCGCCCCGTCACCAAGCGCATCCTCGCTGAATTGACCGAAGAGCAACGCCAACGTTGGGCGGAATTGATCGGCCGTCCCTTCACCGGCCGACTGACGCAATTCGGCGGGCCCTTGGGTCCGTTCGCTCAGAACCGCCCCGGAATAAGCCCCTGAAGCACGCCGCGGAGAATAGACGCCGCAGCACAAACACACCGCTGGAGCCAATCGTGGTGTCGTGCTTCGGAGAGCTTGCTCTCGCCTCGGATTTCCACCTTCGTTATAATTCGGCCTGCTTGGATGACTCGGTGACCGTGAGGATCCTGCCATGTCTCGCTGGAACCTGTCCTGGCTGCTCGGCGTTACTACCGTCGGCCTGATCGGTTTTTCCCTCACTTATAGTGCTCCGACCCGCGGCGGCGGGCTGCAAAGCAAACACGATAACATTCGCCTTCTTGTCGACGTGCTTGAAGAGGTCCAGCAGCGCTACGTCAAAGAGCTGGATGCCGAGAAAATGCGTGAT
>JANWVS010000652.1 GCA_025056835.1 Gemmataceae bacterium
GGCAAATTGACCAAAGCGTATGAGAAACACGGCAGGCAATACGGCGTTGTCGAACTGACCATCACCATGCCCGTGACCGCCCTAATCAACGACGACACCAAGACCCAAGCCAAGGACGCCAAACTGGTCATCCGCCTCCAGCGCGACGGCCCGATCGACGGTTCGCTCGGGGCCACCCGATTCGGCCTGACCTTCGATGGCGACATCAAAGGCACGCTCAACGCCAACGGCATGGACTTCGGTCTGGAAGTGACGATTCGCGGCCGGGCGGAGGAACTACGCGAGCCGACAACGAAGAAATAGCCAGCCCCGGCGGCGCCCGACGGTTGTGGCTCAGTGTTTCAAGCCCGAATCTGACTCCCGCAAAGCAAATGGCGGCTACTTCCGTTCCGCCGGAAGGGCTACTTGAACGGGACTGGCCAAGTACGCGACCAGGTCGCGCACTTCGTCACGGGTCAGGCGGTCGAGCACCCCTTCCGGCATCATGGAAGCCTTGAGCAAGCGGCGGCTGTCGATCTCGGATTTCGGAAGCACCATCAGCTCGTTTTGCGTCTGCACGGTCACGGCCCGCTCGCTTTCCTCCTTTACGATGCCGGTGATCGTTCGCCCGCTGTCGGTGACGATGACGCTGACCTGATACTCGCGCGGCACGACGGCACTGGGGTCCAGCATGTTTTCGAGCAGATAATCGAGATTGGCCCGTTGCGAACCCGTCAGTTCGGGACCGATGTCGCCGCCTTCGCCAAACAGCTTATGGCACTGGGCGCAGTGGTGCTTGAACAACAAGCGACCGTTCGCAAGATTGGCTTGCCGAAGGGCATCGGCGGTAAGTTGGGCCTTGTACTTGGCCAGCAGGACCGCCTTGTCGGCCCCTGCCGGCCGCAGCGTGCCCCAGACTTCATTGACCCTGGCCGTAACGCGTGGGTCGTTGAGCGCCAACAGCTGGCGGACCGTGAAGGCGTTCAAATCCTGGCGGGCCACCGTCTTGTCGGCGATGGCGTCGAGCAGCGCCAGGGCGTATGCCGGCCGCGAAGCGAGGGTGTGAATGGCGTCGGCTTTTTCGTCAGGAGTGAATTTCGCGTAGCGCTCAAGGATGAGCGCCGGCGTTTTGGGATCGGCGTAGGCGGCGAGGGCCGGGATGACGGCGGCGCGCATCGCATCGCTGTCGAGCAAGGCTTGCAATTTCGGCACCAACTCCGGGGGACGCTGCCCCAGCAAAGAGCGCAGGGCCAACCGCCGCTGCGCCGGCGGCGCTTGCTCATCCATGAGCGTCTTCTGCAATAGGCCCACCGCCCGCTCATCACCGAAGACGACGGCCAGCGCCACCGCCGCTTCGTGCAGCGCGGGATGCGGACGTTTCATGACCTGGTCATAGGCGGTCTGCCAATGTGCCGGCATTTTCACCCGTCGCCGCCCGGCGAGCGCCGCTTGAATCCCCCGGAGCAGATCCAGTTGCACCTCGGTTTCGGACAGCGTGCCGATTACGGTCACGAGGTGGTCGATCGCCCCGTCGCCCAGACCGGCCACGCGCCGCGCCAGGAACTGGCGCACGAGCGGCTGCCGGGCCTTGGTCGCGAGTTGAACGGCCCGCGGCGGATCGTCCGGGACCAGCGGCTCGATGCCGTACCAAAGCAGCAGCGTGGCGCTCACGTCGGGGTTGGTCGACTGATTGCCGACGAGGGCTTCGGCAAGCGGCCAGCGTTCCTTCAGCGGCAGGCGCTGCAGCACGCGCAGGAAAGGGCCGAAACCGTGCGGCGTGACGGCTGCTAATTTGAGCATGAACTTGCGATCGTAGGCCGAGCGCGACCAGTCGGCGAAGCGTTCCGGTTCGTAGAGTCGTTCGACGACCCAATCGAGGATCGATTCGCCGCCGCGGATTTCGTCCCGATGGCTCCAACCCAGCAGGACTTCGAAGGCAGTGCTGGTCGAAAGATGCCCCGCAGCGTGCATGGTCATC
>JANWVS010000653.1 GCA_025056835.1 Gemmataceae bacterium
TGTGTCGAGCTCTGGCGACCGCAACCACTGCCTGACGAGATCGCTGATTTCGGCACCCCAAGCGGGGCGGGCAGCGATGACATCGAGTACGGCCTTGCGCAGCGAGGCATCGTCGGTCGCCAACAGTGCCGTCACGTCGGCGCGCGTCAGCCGATTGCTTTTCAACTGGTCCAGGACGATCAGGGCGGCCCGCTGCACTTTGGGCTGGGAATCGTGCAAGTAGGGAGCGACCGTCTCGGCGTCGCCAATTTGAAGGAGGGCGTACAGCAGAGCGTGTTCGAGGAAGCGATCCTCGGTCAGGCGGACGGCGTCCATGAGGGCGGGGACAGCGCGTTTGCTGGCCAAGCGACCCAGAGCCGTGGCCGCTTGCCGACGCACCGCCGCCGATTCGCCGCCGTGCAACAGGGCAATCAAAGCTCCCGCCGCCTTTGGATCGCGGTGCAGGCCGGTGGCGTGAATTGCCGCCAACTTCACCGACTCCTCGCGGTCGTGCAACACCGCCCGGATGACGTCGCGTGCCGCCGGGGTCTCCATCCGACACAAGGCCCACACGGCGTTGCGGACTTGGCGAACGGGATGAACTTGGTCCTTGGCGGTCAAGGCTCGGCCCAAGAAGGCCACCGCCTCCGGCCGCGCCGCCAGTGCCTCGATGGCCCGTTCGCGGACGACCCAGCGCGGATCATCAAGCAAGTCGAAGAGAGCCGGCACGGTCAGTTCGTCCCAGCGAAGCAACAAACCCCGCGGATCGTCGATTCGGGCCGCCCCGGCCTTGCGGATGCGGTAGATCGCTCCTTGGATCTCCGGCATGGCGATTTTCGACGTCGGACAGCCGATGCGGAACCAGCCGCCCGTATCAACCACGAGCAGACTGCCGTCGGCGTCTTCAAGCACATCGGTGGGATGAAAGTTCTTGTCGTCCGAGGTGAGAAAATCCTCGCTGGTCATTTTGAAACCGGCACCGGCTCGGGTGACGACGTGGCGCTGGACGCGATTGCGATTGAATTGACACGAGAACAAGTTGCTTTCATACTCGGGGCCGAACGCCGCCGATTGATAGCGCATCAAGCCCGATGGGGCGACCCAGCCGAGGTTTTCGATGGTCGGCATGAGGTCGCCGGTGCGAGGAAATTCCTTGAGGACCTCGTGCCAGGGATAAACCGCCCCTTCAAGGGCGAAGCAGATGGCGTCGTTGCGCGCCGGCGTCACATGGATAATGTTGACCGTGAAGAACGGCTCGCCTTCGGGAGTAAAGGCGATTTCCACGGGGTTGTCCATGCCTCCGCCGCAGACGACCTCGACGCCGGAGCCATCGGCCTTGCAGCGGAAAATGCGGGCGGCTATACCCTGCATCGTCGTCCCGTCGGGCCGGCGGATGTTGTGCCCGTGTCGGCCGTCGCACCAGTACAACCAGCCGTCGGGGCCGAGGAACGGGCCATGGATGTCGGCGGCGTTGCCCGTGAACCCGAACTGGGTCACCAGCTCGACGCGGCGGTCGGCGACGCCGATCCCTTTTGTGTCTTCCAGCCTCCACAGACTGGGCGGCGAAGCGACAAAGAGAGCTCCGCGGTGCCACAGAGCGCCCATGGGAAACGACATCTTATCGGCAAAGACGCGGGCCTGGCGAAACCTTCCCGCGGCATCGGCCGGCTCCAGCACGCGCACCAGGTTCGGGAGTTCCTTGAGCAAATCGTCCTTGCCGAGATTGCGGCCCACCGTTTCCGCGACGAACAAACGGCCGCGCGGATCAAAACCGGCCATCACGGGATGATGCACCAGCGGCGGCGCGGCAACCAGTTCCACAACGAAACCGGGAGGGACGCGTAGGCGCTGCGCCCGCAAGCTTGCTTCCTGCGGGACCATCGGTGGGGTGAATGCGAGACCGACCGCGACGGGGCACCAAGCGAGGAGCATCAGCCGATACATGCCCAGACCTCTCGGCGCTCTCGGGCGGC
>JANWVS010000654.1 GCA_025056835.1 Gemmataceae bacterium
TGATCGTCATGACCCACCGAGATTTTGCGCTCATGAGATGTCGCTCCCTGTTTACCGAATCAAAAATCATAGGCCATGCGAACACCAAAGCCGCGGACCCAGCCGTCGCTAGCGTCATTAGCGGCGTCGCGGTAAGCAAGCGACAAGTTCCACTGGAATTTGATGTTTGCGTTGAGGTACCAATTCAAGCCGAGCGTCAGGTCGTGCAACGTGCCGGCTTGTACGGTCTTGTTATCCAAGTCGATCCACGAATAACGGGCACCGATTTGCCAGGCACCCGAGCTGAATATATTGTGTCCCGGGCCACGGACCCAATAGAACGGTCGTTGTGGGATGACGCGGGCAAAGGCTGGTCCGGATCCGAGCTTGGTGTTATACGTCACGTAATCGCCCGGCGTAAGAAAATACAGGACCTGGACGTAGGCTGAATGGAAAAACGTCGTGCCTTGCTCCACGCCCGCCGGGAAGCGAGTGCGGGCGAACCAGTTGACGCAGTACTCCGCCTGCATTGAAAACTGTCCCCATTGCAACGCGACTTCGGGACAAATGACATCTTGATTGTCAGCTTCGATGACGACATTCGCCAAAGCGTTATGCAAAACTCCCGGGCCGTTGCGAAGCAACGGGCGAGCGCGCAAACGGTAGATGCTCTCATCCACGTCGCGGTGGCTATACCCCAGCCCAAGGTGAATGAGACAACGGCCGTTGTCGCGGTAAAGTGGCAGCCAGGTCACGCGACCCGTGACGTCCCATTCCCCGTCGCCGACATTCCAACCGAGAACATTTTGATTGTTCTTGAAGATGCCGACCGCCCAGGTAAATCGTTCACTCTCGGTCCAGTTGATGAGCTGAATACCGGGAACGAATCCGTTATTGAGGCCCCCGATAAAGGCATCGAACAAGAATGACCGCTCCAAGAACGGCAAAAAGCGGCTGCTGGTAAGGTGATCTAGGCCGATGGGCGGTTTCTGATTGCCGACGCGGACAACTCCCAAGTACGGCAGATGAGTCACCTGAGCCCACAAGTCGGTCGGAGCAGGAATATCGGCGGCGCCGTTGCGGGTCACCGGCAACGACGGATCCACGTTGAAGGTGTTCACGAAATCGAATTCGCAGAAGAAGTCGACGACCTCATAAAACGTGCCGTCGACCTCCAAGCGCGCTCGGCGAAAGGCGGCGCCGTCGTCGAGCCGACCAATGCCGCCGGCACCGTAGATGACGTGGCTCGGTGCGTCCATCCATACGGTATCGAATTGGACGCGGCCGCCAAAGTGGCCCTTAAAAGCCTTGTCGGCGGTTTCCAACCAAACACCATGGTTCCAGCGGGCCGTCAACTTCAGGTCGCTGCCGACTTCGAACGAATCCCTGGCCGCTGCCGCTTTCTCTTTGGCCACTTGTTGCTGGAGGTACTCCGAAACAAGGCTTTGTACCGCGCTTTTGTCGACCACCGGCGCCGTCGCGGCTGTCGTTGCCTTGAGTGCTTGCAATTCTCGTTTTAATTCCTCGTTCTGCCTTAGCAGCATTTCATTGAGCTTTTCCAACCGTTCCAAGCGCTGCTGAAAGTCCTGCGGCAACGGCACGCGTTCTTGGGCTGGAGCAGTCTGGGTAGCGACGATGACTGCGACCAAGCTCATCATCAAGCTGCCCCGATCGCGGCAGCGGTTCGACACGGTGACACTCCTTTGTCACATCACCAACGCACATTAAACATCAGATAAAAAGACTCGGCATTGCGATCCGCCCCCGTCCCACGGATGAAGCCGCCGCCCCAAAGTTTCGACCAACCTATCAGCAAATCGGAATGCGGCCCAAAGTGGATGTTGGCAATGAGATCCAGTTCATCACCGACGTCGCGGCCGGCCGCACCGGTAGGGCTCAGGCGTAGCGGGGCACCGCCTGCGCCGTAGAGAGCATCGCGTGCGCTATCCAGTTGAAAATGGTGCCATT
>JANWVS010000655.1 GCA_025056835.1 Gemmataceae bacterium
AAGATCGACTGGTATACGGGACGCACGGCGACGCCGGCGCTGTTGGCCTATCTCGACGCCACGCTGCCCTTGCGCAGCAAAGACCGCGTCGAAGCCTTGGTCGGTTATGCCAAGTACCTGGGCGACGCTGATCCCGCAGTCGCCGAGGATGCTTTTGTGGAGTTCGCCAGTTCGCGCGACGCCGACGTGGGTGAAGCGGGACGCCGTCTCCACCCCTCAATCCCGCGCCGGTTGGTCCACGATCCGGCTGTCGGCGTCGACAAGTTGAGTTTAGCGGCGTTCTTGCTGGGTTGCTGCGGCGACGACCGCGACGCCCAAACGCTGCGGGCGCTGATCGACGCCGTCGATCCGGCCAAGGCGCGGGCTTTGGATGGTATTCTGGCCGGCTACATCCAACTGCGGCCCAAGGACGGCTGGCAAATCGCCTTCGATCTGCTCGCCGACCGCAAGCAACCCTTCGCAGTTCGCTACGCCGTCGTCCGCACGCTCAGCTTTTACCATGGCTGGCAGCCCAAGGAGTCGCGCCCCCAGGTGCTCCGGGCCTTGGCAGCGATCGTGCCGGACGGCGAACTGGCCGACTTGGCTGCGGAGAACCTGCGTCGCTGGCAGATATGGGATCTCACCGATCTCATTCTGGCGCAATTCGGCAAGCAGAGCCACGATGCCCCGATCATCAAGCGCAGCCTGGTGCGCTATGCTCTCAGTTGCCCCCTGCCGCAGGCGCGGGAGTTTGTCGAGCGCGTGCGCCGCAGCGATCGCGAGCTGGTGGCCGATCTCGAAGAATACCTGCAAATCGAACGCAAGTGAACGCCGGCCTCAGCGGCGGTACAAGCCCTTGTCGGCGATGTAAGCTTCCACGGCCCGCGGCAGCTGATAACGCACGCTGCGGCCTTCGGCCACACGACGGCGCAGGTCGCGGCTGGCGATGTCGATGAGCGGCGCAGCAATGATTTGCAGACGCAAAGGATCGTCGGGCGGCAGTCCCACGGCTTGTCGTAGGGCATCGAGGGGCGGCAGACGGGTTCCCGGCCGCGGCACGACAAGCAGGGTCGCCAGTTCGAGAATCCGCCGCGGCTTGGCCCAGCTGGCAAGGTCCGCCAGGGAATCCCCGCCCAGGATGAGGCACCATTCTGTTGCCGGCTCGCGGCGGTGCAGTTCCTCGAGGGTCGCATAGGTAAAGCTCGGCCCGGGGCGGTCGCGTTCCAATTCGTCGACCCGAAAGGCGGGATGGCCGGCAATGGCGAGGTTGAGCATGTCGACGCGCTGGTCGAAACGAGTCAGTTCGCGGTCCAGCTTGTGGGGCGGCCGCGCCGCCGGAATGAACAGCACCTGATCGAGCCGGGCTTGTTCCCGGCACTGCTCCGCCACGATGAGATGGCCCAGGTGGACCGGATCGAACGTGCCGCCGAAAACACCGATACGCATTTCTGACTTGGCTCCTGAAGTCGTGGGGTTGGGCACGCCCGCCGCGCGGCTGGCCGAGTCAACGCCACCCGGCGTGGACGTCAACGTCGGTATCGCGCAGGTATTGGGCAGCGGTTTCCGGATACACCGGGTTGATGTAAAAACCGGCGCCCCATTCGAAGCCGGCGACGCGCGTCAAGCGCGGGATGACCTCCAGGTGCCAATGATAGTGGGGCAGGGGTGCGGCCGTCAGCGGCGCCGTGTGCACAAGATAGTTGTACGCCGGCTTGTCCAGCGCCGTTTCCAACTTGAGTAAGACGGTCTTCACGACGCTCGCCAATTCCGCCAGTTCCTCGCGGGAGGCGTTTTCAAAGTGGCTGGCGTGCTGCTTGGGGATAATCCAGGTCTCAAAGGGAAAACGGCCCGCGAACGGCGTAAAGGCCAAGAACCCCGGCACATCAACGACGACGCGCTTCTCGGCAGCCAACTCTTGATCAACGATGTCGCAAAAGAGGCACCGGCCGCGATACTCGAA
>JANWVS010000656.1 GCA_025056835.1 Gemmataceae bacterium
AGAGCAACTTGTGAGTGCCGTCGTCGGCTTCGAGATGGCGAACAAGGCGGCTGGACCAAACATTAAAGTGGCGATCCAGCTCGGTGCGCAGCGCCTTGGGGAGATTGGTCATGGCGTCGAACGATTCGGCGCCGCCTGTCAGAAGCCACCGCCGAATTTGCTTCGCCCGCAACGGCTTTTCGTTGCGCTCGCTCAGCCAGGCGCACCACTCCTCCGCCGACACATCAAGTACGCCGGGACGCGGCGGGCAAGGATCCTCGAGCACCGGTAACGGAAGCGTCATGGCAGGACATTATCTCAGCGGAACGGCGCGAGCCGACATCGTGGGGACGCAGCCGAATGCCTTCATTGTAAAAACTTTCAGCGGGAATTAAAAGCGCCGCGCCGCTTAACGGATCGGGCCGGCGCGGTGGAAAGGATAGTACACCAGCAACGCCCGACCCAAGAGAAGCCGATCGGGAACGAGGCCCCAGTCGCGGCCGTCGGCGCTGGCTTGGCTGTTGTCCCCCAGGCACAAATAGTGTCCCGGTTGCACGAACATGGTTTTGTATTCCATGCTGCGGTAGGCCGCCCACGTCGCCGGATTCGTGAGATCAACCACGGGATCGTGCTCGCGGCTTTTGACGTCCGTCGAGTTCGCCTCGAGCGTGTAGTACGTGTCGCGCCACAAGCGGAGATGGTGGACCTGCACGGCTCCGCCCCTGGCGCCGATGCTCGCCGGTTCGAGGTCGTTGACCGTCGGTCCGCGGCGTTGCTTGAGAGCGGGAGTGTCGAGCGTGGTTTCGTCTTCGCCTTCGCTGGCGTTGCGCACTTCGGGGGGAGGATATTCTTTCCCATCGCCGAAGGGCAGGTCGCGGTCGACCCAGAGCGTCAACCGGGCGTCGAAGTTCGCGAAGCGCACTTGGTAAGTCCCCGGGCCGCGAAGGCGAGTCGGTTTGCTGTCCATCTCGATTTGGCGGACGAGTTTGAAGACCTCCTTACCGTCTTCGACGACGTGTCGATACTCGTTCTTCAAGAGGGTGCACAACCCCGAGGCCAGGTCGAAACGCGCTTGGAAGCGATGAATCCCTTTGCTCAGCTCCAGCCAAAATTCTCCCTCCGCCTTGGCCGCGGTCACTTGGCACTCCAGCATCAGATCGCCGACCCAGTTGGGGGGCGGGGTATGGGGGCGCTCGAAATGGGGCCGTTCTTTGTCGCGGCCGTCGTAGGAATTGTAACCTAGGACATCCGTAATCAACTGCACGCGCAACTGCTTGGGATCATCCGGTAACGCCCCATCCTTGGGACGCACGAGGTGGCGGTAGCGGAGCCACTCGACCTGTTCGGCGTTGTTACCGGCGTGCGCGAAGCCGCGACGATCGTCGGCGGTCCAGGCGTTCGGGGGCGACGGGTTCCAGCGCGGGAATGCCTTCATGTCCTTGGCTTGGCAGTCGTTGTCGTAAACGATCCGCCGCAGGGCAAGCATGACCGCCGGCGGCTTGCGAAGGATTTCGAATCGGCCGGCTTCGAACAGGTCGGTGCTCTTCTTGTCGTTGATGTGCATATACTGCGGTTGCCACAGATCAACCGGGTTCACCGCGGGATCGTTGCGGTCGTCGTAGGGCAGCGGCGTTCCCGGCGGCGCCGCAAAACGAAACAGGCGCCCGAAGAAAATAGCAATGATCTCGCCCGGCAAGCCCAGCAAACGTTTGATGTAGTTCGTGGGCACGTTGTTCTTAAACGGATGGCGCGGAAACTTGAACACCACGACGTCGTAGCGCTGCGGTTGTTGAAGTCGGGTCTCGTATTGACATTTCGAGACCAGAACTCGATCGCCGCTGCTGGCGTCGCTGCCGGTGCCGCAACCTCCCAACGCCGCCAGGACACCTGCTAAAAACCATGCCCACGGTCGCTTCATGCCGTTAGTCTCCCTGGCGAAACGGTGCCGGCCCAGGT
>JANWVS010000657.1 GCA_025056835.1 Gemmataceae bacterium
GTCAGTTCCGCGTGGAAGTCATCGATACCAACAACAACCCGATCACGACGTTCGGAAGCTACGGCAATGAAGACAGCGGCGGGCCAACGGCACGGGTCAAGGGGCCGGAAATACCATTGGCCTGGCCGACCTACGTGGCGGCGTCGGATCAATACGCCTACGTGGCCGATACCGTCAATCGGCGCGTGGTCCGGGTGCGGCTCACCTACGCGGCCCGGGCGACGTGCGCGGTCCCCTAAACGAGGGTAGCGATGCTTCGCCGATCGGTGGTCGGGGGACTAGGCCGTGGCTGTCGAAACCAATTCCTCGCTGACTTGCAAGGGCAGCTTCACCGTAAACTTCGAGCCTTTGCCGGCGATGCTTTCCACCCGAATGCGCCCTTGGTGCTGCTCGATAATTTGACGGCAGACGCTGAGCCCAAGGCCGTTGCCGCCGTGTCCCTCGGCATCCGGTTCCTTCGTCGTATAAAACGGATCAAAAATGACGCGGAGTTTGTCGGGCGGAATGCCGACTCCCGTGTCGCTGATGCGAATCTCAGCGACCTGAGCGGCAGGATTGGTACGGACTTCAACCGTCAGTCGCCCGCCTTGCGGCATCGCCTGGCGGGCGTTGATGATGAGATTGAGTAGGATCTGTTCGATCTGGCCGCGAACGACCGGAGCGGTGGGTCGGCCGAAAAACCGTTTCTCGACTCGAACCTGATGTTTATTCAAGTCCTTCTCACAGAGCAACAACACATCTTCGACCAAGGCCACGAGATCCGTGTTCTCCCGGTGCTGCGACTGATTGCGCGCGTAGCCCAACATGCTGTTGACAATGGCGGCGGCGCGCTGGCCGGCCTTGAGGATCTTTTCCAAGGCGTCGGTGCGGCTCGCTTCCGAACATTGTGGTCGAAGCCCCAGCTTGGCGTAATTGATGATGGTCGTCAGGATGTTATTAAACTCATGGGCCACGCTTGAAGCCAACGTGCCGATGCTGCACAACCGTTGGGCACGCATCAGTTGTTGCCGCAGCAATTCGGTTTCGGTTGTTTGGCTCTGAGGCTCCTCGTCGATCATGCGTTTCCTCCTCACCGGGGGCGCGGCAGCTAACCGCGGGTCGGCGCAGGGTCCTAAGTGCTACGTGATTTATCGGCAGTGCCGCGGAACGTGCTTCATCGGAAGTACTTGGGTTGGAGCATGTTAAGATTCGCGCTTGCTATAAGGCGGCGCGGTTGCGGTGGCGCCGCGGTCCTGCGGAGCCTGGGAACCTTGTCCTATCCACGGCAACGGCAACAGACCGGCTAACGACGCCCAAGCGGCCGGATTCAAGGCGTGAAGCTACTCAGCAAAATTGGCGGTACAAAAGCGACATCGGCTTGACGGATCTGCTGCAAACATTTATGAGCCGAAGCAGCATGAAACGCGCTGCGGTCATCGTCGTCTTCATGGTCCTGGCAGGTTGCGCCGTTTTGGACGACGATTGGTCCGATGACTTTTGGTCCTGGCCTCCACCGGTCACGGAAGCGCCATGTGGTTGCAATGCAATGCCACGCGCCGCCGGTGCCGTGGGTCCGCCGTCAGCAGGCGGGTGGGTCAACGCGGTCCCCACGGCAAGCACGGCGCCGGCCGCTGCCACTCTTCCGCAAACCCGCGAACCCGAGTTGTTGCGCCGTTAACCCATCTTCAGCACTGCGGCTTTTTCGGCTTCACTTGACAAGTTCGGTGTCGGTCCCTATTGTCGCGGCTTCGAAAACTACCTTGTTGAGAGATCGACGGCACTGGTCCCCTGGTGCCTCCACTGGGGTGACGAGTGTGCAAAAGGGGCTTTCCCATGACCCGAGTCTGGTGGTTGGGGGGCGTGACGTTGTCATTGGGGCTGGTTGGCTGTCTGACGCCGCCGACGCATTGGCAGTCTCCCGAAGAGGCCGAACGTGACAAGGATCTCGAAGCGG
>JANWVS010000658.1 GCA_025056835.1 Gemmataceae bacterium
CGGCAGTCTCGTTTGCCATAGAAGTTTAGAACGCATTCGACGATCTGACAAGCTGTCATCGTCATTTAGCAGGGCTGTTCGATGGTACCATAAGTTCTCTGCGTCGGACGACCACCGGCCTGGTTCGTTCACAAAGTAATGCCTCGTGCCGCAAGCGAACGGCGTCGATTTCTCGGCTCCGAGAGTCGGGCGATGCGGCCGCCTGGGCAAGCCGACATGAGCGGATCACGCCTTTCAGCGACCTCGGACGGCCGCCACGCGGTGCCGATCCGCAACGCCGTGCCGCTTGCACTCCGCTATTCTCCGCACTACCGTAATCCTGATGAGTCTGTCACAGCTGTCGTCCGCCTCTTTCAAGATGGAAATCCGATGCCCAAGTCAGCCATGTTGAGCGTCTCGGAGGCCCAGAGTCTGATCCTGGCGGCGACGTCCCCCTTGCCGCCGTGTGCCATTCCCTTGCGGGAGGCGGTTGGGCTGGTGCTTGCCGAAGACGCGGTCAGCGATCTTGACGCGCCGCCGTTTGACAAAGCCATGATGGACGGCTACGCCGTCCGCGCCAGCGACGCGGCGGAGAGCGGGGCCGAACTGACCGTTATCGAGGAAGTAACCGCCGGACGCACGCCGACGCTGCCGCTCGGGCCGGGACAGGCGACGCGCATCATGACGGGGGCGCCGCTGCCGGCGGGGGCGGATGCCGTCGTCATGATCGAACGAACTCGGTTGCTAGGCCCGGGGCGCGTGCGCTTAGACACGGTTGTCAAGCCGGAGCAAAACGTGCTGCGTCGGGCCACGGAGATGCGGCGGGGGGAGGTGGTGCTTGCCGCCGGCACGCAACTGCGGCCCCAGGAGATCGGCGTGTTGGCCTTGGTCGGCCGGGCAACGCCGCTGTGCCACCCTCGGCCGCGGGTCGCCATCGTGCCCACCGGCGACGAAATCGTGGAGCCGCATGAACAGCCCGGACCAGGTCAGATTCGCAACAGCAACGGTCCGATGTTGTTGGCTCAAGTCCAGCGCGCGGGGGCCTTCGGACGCCTGCTGGCAACGGCCCGCGACACCGAAGCCAGTTTGCGCGAGCAGGTCAGCCTGGGTTTGCAAGACGATGTCCTGATTCTTTCGGGCGGTGTCTCCGCTGGCAAGCTCGACCTCGTGCCCGAGGTCTTGGCGCGTTCAGGGGTGCGAATCGAATTCCATAAAGTCGAAATGAAACCAGGCAAGCCCATGCTGTTTGGCGTCAAGGAACGCGGCAACGCTTCGCCGCCGACCTTGGTTTTCGGCTTGCCCGGCAATCCGGTGAGTGGGTATGTTTGTTTCGAGTTGTTTGTGCGGCCGGCATTACGCCGATTGCGGAACGTACCTCCCGGTCCGAGTTTGGTGCAAGCGACCTTGACCGTCGATCATCCTCATCGCACCGATCGGCCGACGTACCATCCGGCGCGGTTGACCGTCGGCGACCGGGGCTGGGAAGCGCAAGCGACGCCGTGGTTTGGTTCGGCGGATTTACGCGGTCTAACCGCGGCGAATGCCCTGTTGGTACTACCGCCCGGCGATCATCACCACACGGCAGGGACACTGGTGCCGGTGCTGCGCGTGGAGACCGAGGATTGAACAGCAACCAATGCCTGGGAGGACCCATCGCATGACCATGGCGGGTCAAGCCATCCAGCCAGCGAAGGTCGACATCGTACAGACGACGCCCGTGCCCTTGCCGCAAGCCTCAGCGCCGCGGACGGGGTTCTGGAGCGTGGCGGCGCCGGCGCTGTTGAGCGGCTTGCTGTGTTGGATGTGCTACTTTCCCTTGGCTTGGGGTTGGCTGGGGTGGATCGCGCTGGTGCCGTTGCTGAGTCTCGTGCGGGTACAAGCCGCACCGCGGCGCATCTACTTCGCAGCGTATTTCGGCGGCGGCTTGTTCTTTGTCACGGTG
>JANWVS010000659.1 GCA_025056835.1 Gemmataceae bacterium
AAGCCTATTGGAATGTACTTTCTTCTTTCGGAAGAAACACCAGGAATGACAATGAAGGTTCTCTTCGGCATATTTTCAACATGAAAACGGGTGGGAGTCTCGGCCAACTTGCGGGTGGGCGCACTTTTGCTTGCGAGTCGCAATTTACGTACAGCTTCGACCCGTTTCATCACTTCCGGCATCTGTCTCAGTTCGTGCGGAGGGCAGTCTCCAAGCCACAAGCACCAGCGTTCCCAACCGTTGATAAACTCGTCCGAGCCGATCCATCGCCGGAACCATTTCGCGGACTTGGGCTCCTTCCGAATGAACTCGTCCCGCTCTTCAGTGGTAAAGAGATAGTTGCCGCCATCAATAGGCTTGTTTCCTATACCGATTTCCGGCACATTGCAAAGCGGCTTAGACCGATTAACAATGACCACGTTCGGCCCATCTACCAGATAAGGGTTAATATTCTTGGCGGTGCTCACTGTGGGATTGTTGGGATCGTTTTCATAATCGTAAATCCGTTTGTCGGAACAGTCTTGCAAACCGAAGCCGATGATGACGACATGGACGTGGGCCTTGCCGCGGGCCTCGCTCTCCCAGGCGAAGGTGCGGTGGGCAAAATGGATGTGAACCCCGCGGCGGAGCAGTTCGGTCCAGAGCACGCCGACCTGTTCACCCTGGGTAATGCTGTTCGTGGAGACGAAAGCGGCACGGATGCCCGTTCCCTGCATGTACTCCGTGGCCTTGAAGTACCAGCCAGTGACGTAATCGAGCAGGCCGTAGTTCTTGATCTTGCCGGCGACGTGGGCCATGTCAGCACGCTGTTCGGCCGTCTGATACTTGGCCCCGACGAAGGGCGGATTGCCCATGAGATATGAACACCGCTGGGCCGGCAGCACGTCGTTCCAGTCGAGGCGCAAGGCGTTGGCGACGCGGATGGTGGCGCTTTTCTTGAGCGGCAGGCGAACGAAATACTGCCCAAAGGCCTCGGACAGCCGCTGGTTCATCTGGTGATCCACCAGCCACAGGGCGACCTCGGCGATGCGGGCAGGAAATTCGTTGATCTCGATGCCGTGCATGGCATCCACGTCCACGCGCGACAGGCTGTGAATGTCTAATACCGGCTGGTCGCCGTAGAGCCGTGTCAGCACCTCGATTTCCAGAAGGCGGAGCTCGCGATAAGTGACCACCAGGAAATTGCCGTAGCCGCATGCCGGGCCGAGAAAAGTAAGGCGAGCCAGTTTATCGTGAAACTCGCTGAGGCGGCGCTTGTCGTGGCAGATGGCCTCAAATTCCTGACGCAATTCGTCGAGAAAGAGGGAACGCACGAGCTTGAGAATGTCCCGCTCGGAGGTGTAGTGCCCGCCAATTTGTCGGCGTTCCTTGGGATCCATGACGCTCTGAAAGAGGGACCCAAAGACGGCCGGCGAAATACGACTCCAATCGAAGCGGCAACACGCGAGTAAGCGATTACGCATGTCGCGGTTAAAATCGGCGATGGGGAGGGTTTCCGCAAACAGCTCGCCGTTGACGTAAGGTAACTCCGCCAGTTCTTCCAGGAGATGCTTTTGCCGGCGCGTGGGCGGCGTGTTGAGTACCTCAAAGAGCCGGGCCAATTGCGGACCGACATCAGAGCCATCTGCCCGCGTATGGTTTTCGATAAAGCGGGCGAAGGCGTCGCGCTCAAACAAACCAGTATCATCGGCAAACAAACAAAACAGGATACGGACGAGGAACCGCTCCAGAGGAGCGCCGACGTAGCCGCTCGATTCTAAGGCGTCGTGCAGATGCCCCAGAAGCTCGACCGCAGCAAGGTTGACCGGATCTTCCGGCTCGAGTTTGTGCTGCTTGTAGCCGGGAATGAAGGCGAAGCGATCAACGTAGCGATGAAGTTCCTTCAGCGGGATGGTTTCGCTGGTTCCCTCTTGGA
>JANWVS010000065.1 GCA_025056835.1 Gemmataceae bacterium
GCCAAGCTAAAGTCGGAAAGCTTGATCGTGTCGCCAAACACCAGCAGATTGCTCGGTTTGACATCGCAATGTCGGATGGCCACGCGGACGCCCATGATCCAATGGCGGCGCTCGTTGAGAAAGTCGATGGCCGAGGCGGCTTGGCGCAAGAAGCCGATGAGATGTTGCGGCGGGATCGGAGCGCGCAGTTCATTGTCGTACACTTCCAGCAGATCATAGAGGCTCCCGTCGCCCAACTCCATGACGATCACAATATAACCGGGACAACTCCAGATCTGCTCGGTACGCACGACGTGGGGATGCTCCAAGGCACGGAGCGCTTGCAAGGCACGTACTTCTTGGGCGGAAGCGAGCTGACTATCGCTCGGCAGAAACTTCAGGGCCACGTAGCCGCCATCGGGCCGGATGGCTTTCCACACTTCCCCCCAGCCGCCGCGGCCGAGGAAGCGCGTCAGCCGATAACCCGGATAAGGCTCGACGCCGAAAGCGAGGTTCAGGCGCTCGGTCGGCAATCCAGACTTTCGCGAGCCCATCCGCTTCCTCACGGGGCTGGTACAACCATAATAAGTACAACCATAAATCCTGCCCAAGCATAGGTTGCGGTCCGCAAAAGTCAACATTTGGCGCGTCGGCGATCCAAGCCGACCGAAGTTTTGCGAATTTCGCTCGCGGCTGGTCGCACCGACGTTGACCGGCCGGCACTGTCAGGACGCTGCGGCCATCGAAACTGCTCTGCATTGAAGCCAGGGCTGTCCGATTCTACCCGAGGTCTGTTTGCGCCGCTCGTAAACCGGTCCGGCTTGTTCGAAAACAACGACTTGCGCCGCAAGCGAACGGCCCTGGGGACGCCACGACCGTGAAGGCCTGTTTCTCTTCGAATTGCGCTTGACCTGGCTCAGAAATCAGATACCATCAAATGTGCCGGGCTGGACTTCTATCTGATTGGGCGACGGATAGGGGGACGGCCCGGCGTTTTTTTGCCTCGATCAGGCGCTATGCCCATCAAGACGAAGCGCTGGTGCGATCCCAAGGAAGCGGACGATGGCTACCGCATCCTGGTGTGCCGTTACCGACCGCGAGCGTTGCCGAAAAAGGACGAAACTTGGGACGTGTGGTACCGAGCCTTGGGGCCAAGCCCGCAGCTGCACGCCGACTTCTACGGCAAGAACGGCCCGCCGATCGATTGGCCCGAGTATCGACGGCGCTATCTCGATGAGATGAAGTCCCAGGAACACCTGATCGCAGCTTTGGCGGCGCGGATCGCCGAGGGGAAGTGCATCACGTTGTTGTGTTCCAAGGCGTGTACCGCGGCGGCACGATGCCATCGAACGCTGTTGAAAGAGTTGATCGAAGCACGTGTCGCCGCACGAGTGCGACCATGAGGGTCGCTTTCAACCACGCCTCGCCCAAGCGTCGGTTCGTTTCCACCGGTGCTGTCATGGGTTCGCCGCATTCGGTCTGGCCCGCTGACTGCTGCCGGCCTCCGCAGCGGCGCGTCCGCGACGCCAGCGGCGATGGAACCAAGCAGCCGTCATAGTCAAGCGGCCCACGGCAGCCAGCGTCACAAGGGCCAGCGCCAGGAAGCTGAGTCCCCACAAGGCGCAGCCCAAGGCCGCTGCGATCCCGACCTGCTCAGGCCATAAAGCCATCCCGATGCGCAAACCGCCCGGCAGCCACGCCATCAGCAACACCAGGATCGCCGCCAAGACGACCATTTCCCGCCGCCCGGCCCCGATGTCGGAGCGATGCGTCGCCGGTTCGAGTTGAAGTCCTTGCGGCAGCTCGCCCACGAAGCGCCAAGGCCGACCGTCTTCCGACAGCCCCGTGCTCCACTCAACGACAGACTCGGCGCTCTTGGCAGCCACGGGTGCTTCGGCAGGCAAGAGGGGTTGATATTCCTTGCGCAGTCGGGCGGCGGCGGTCTGCTGGCTGGCATCGCCGCGCAGGCGCGCTAGATATTCCCAATGGCGCAGGAGGGTGAGGAAGCGCTGTCGCCACGCAGCATAGAGCGGCCGTTCCGCCTCGCCGCCGTCTTTGCGCACCGCCAGCGCAGCCAACGCGGCGGCACGGGCCAACGCGGCCAATCGCTCGGTTTCCTGGTCGCCGGCTGCCGCCGCAGGCCCGCGCCAATCGGGCGGAACCAAGAGGCTGAAATGTTCGTCGCCCCCTTCGAGGTCGATGAGACGCGGCGCCGACCGCCGTACCGCCCCACCCGCGACGACGCCGACGGGCCGCCAGCGCAAGCGCACCCGAACCACCACCTGCGCGGGCAGCGCGACGGTCAGTCTTCCGTCTCCGCTCAGCAGCGGCAGGACTTCGCGTCCCTCGACTTCGACCGCCTGAAGGTACAGCTCCGGCGGCCATTGCCAATGCCCCTGGCGGCGCGACGCCGGGACGAGCAAATAATGGCTCTGCCCCAGCCAACCGCCCGCGCCGTCCGGCGACCACTGATGTTCCGCGAAGGCGATCTTGCCCGACGCCAGCTGTTGCGACGGTTTGACCGCCAGGGAGCAAGTCCAATCGGCTGCCGTGACTTGCAGCCAATGCGCGGCCGGACCGGGACGCGCCAGCAGTCCCAGCCAGCGCGGCAGGGGAGCGGCCGGGCCGAGTTTGCCTTCGCCGACACCGCTCACGGTCTTGGCTTGCAATTCGCCGGCGACGACGAGCCAATGTTGCTCCGGCGGCTGACCGTTGATCTCCAAACGCGGCACGGTCAAGGCTGTTTCCGCGGCCGCGACGCCGTGGATCGTCGCCACCAGCGCCGCCCCGCCGCCACGCGCTAGGTCCACGGTCCACACGTGGTCGTCACCGTCACGGCGATGGTCCAGGCGGCGCGGCGCGATCGACAGATTCAGCCGCGGCGTCGGTCCCGCCCAGCCCCGCCAGCGCAACGTCATCGCGGGAAAATCTCCCAAGGGCTGCGTCGCCGCCAGCCTGGTGGTCACGATCACCTGGTCGGCCGACCAAGCGGCACTCGTGGCGGCCGCCATCGTTGCTGCCGTCGGTATCGGCCGCAGCTGGAATTGCGCCTCGTACGATGGCTGCTCTGTCCGGTAACGGTGGCCGGAGGCGGCGTCGATCGGCTCCAAGCCGCTGTGTCGAAGCGGCACCAACGACCAGCCCGGCTCACCAGCAATCGTCAGCGTCGTGGTCGTGCTCTCGGCGCCGACCGCGTTGACCGCAGGCACGAGGAAACTCGAACCGTCAACCGCCGTCGGGACTTTTCCGCGGAGGAGCGCTTCCACGCGCGGCGCCGGCAGGTCGAGCCAGAGGCGCAGCAAGCGGTCGTGTCGCGTCCAGTGGCGGACGTTGTTGGCGACGACTTCGAGGTTTGTTCCTCCGGGGGGCAGCAGCACTTCGACGTAGTTCAGCGGGCGCGGACAGGACCATGCCGCAGCGATCTCAAACGCCGCCCCGGTGCGACCGACGCGCCAATCAATGGCCAGTTGGGCGCGCGGCCCCAGCGGCTTGACGGTCAAGTCCAAACCGGCGTCCACCGCGGTGCGGCGAAAGCTGTAGGCCCGCGTCGGCAGCACCGCCGTTCGACTTCCGGCGCGGTACCAGGCGGCCGCGAAGGCCTCGTTCGTCAGGCCGGCGACGCCGAGGTTGCGCGCCTTGTCGGCGATCTCTTTGCCCTCCAGGCGATAGGCCAACACCCCTTCGATCGATTTGGCTGACGTCGGCGCCGGTAAACGAAGACTGAGCACCTCTTCCGTCCCCAGGCCGCGCGGTGCCAAGCGCAGATGCAACTGAAACGGACTGCCGACGGTCGAAGGAAAGTCGACCACGAGCCGACGCGCCGGCGGTCCCGCGACGACTTGCCAGGTCGGCGGTGCGGCCGCCGCCTCGCCGGTCACTTCCACAGCCAAGACCTCCATTCGGTCCGGCAGCACGACTTCCACGCGCCCCAGGTTTTTCCTCGCAGGGACGTAGCTGAGAACCGCGGTCAGTTCCGGCGCCCGCGGACTCAAGTCCCAGTAGTAATGCTCGCGAACCTCGGCCTCGTTCAACGCCGCGACCACGGCCGTCGACCGCCAGCGGACCTGCAACTGTCCCTCCCGTCCCAGAACGGCCGAGACCGTGCCGGACTGGTTGGCGGCCCCGCTCCAGCGCACTTCCCCCGCGGCCCGGACTGTCGGCGCCATCGCGACACCGGTTGGCGACTGCCACTCCAGCAGGGCGATCGGGGCCGGCGGCAACGTGCAACGCAGTTCGTGCAGCTCGCCCAGCGCTTGATGGGCGACCGTAAAGCTCAGCGTCAGACGCTGCCAACCGCGGCCGGTGATGGGAATGAGGTAGCCGGCCTTCCCGGCTGCGGCCGTGGGATAGATCGGCGATCCACGCAAGAACACCCCTTCGCGCAGCTCGACGCCGGCGAAAGGCAAGAACAAGACGGTTTGATCGGCGAAACTGAAGACGTCGAATTGCGCCTGGAAGTCCGACCCGGCCCCGCGGGCCTGGCCTTGATAACGGGCCGTCACGACCACGGCCCCCGAAACCGCCGGCGCGGGGCCACGCTGCATCTCCTCCAAGCGCTTGAGCAACTCGGGATGAACGAGCACGACGGGGCGGTCGTTCGCGGTCTCCAGGTAGTACACGGTATAGATGTCCGCCGTCCCGCCCTGGGCGCGAGCGAACCAAACGCTCCCGGTCAGCACCAGGACCACGCCCGCGGCGCCCACGGCGAAGCGCCGACGCGTCGTCGACGGCGGGCCGACACTCTTGGCCGTGGTCCGCACCAGACGCCAGTAACTTACCGCCGCCAAGGCGAACAGGGCGGTCGCCGGCCACAAACCAAGCTCCAGCAACGACGCCGGCAGAGACAAAACCCCCACGACGGCAGCGACCAACAACGTCAGGCCCAAACGTACTGCGGCCTTCGGCTGTAATCGGCGACACCACCAGCCGATCCCCAGGGCAACGAACAAGGCACCCGTCAGTCCCACGCTGCGAATGAAACCTACCTCGACCACCAACAAACTCTGCTCCTCGCCCCCAGGCACGACGACCCACTCCGTGCCCTGCTGGAGAAAGGCGTCCAAGCCGGGTGGGTATGGCTCCTGCGGCGCAGAGGAGACGGTACTTTCCGTCCGCAACCAGACATCAGCCCGACAGCACTGGCCCACGGCATCGTGGCCCCACGCCACGGCCTCGGCAATGGCGTCGTCGATTCCGGACGGCAAAGCTTGGCCGGACTGCCATTGCCGCCATCGCGCTTTCGTGGTCAGCAACGGCGCTTTCGGCCGAGGAACGTAAACCAGTCCGGCCGCTTCCCAGAACGGCGCCGTGCCGGCAAGAGCGCCGGCCGACAACGTCAGCTCCGGTTCGATCCCCGCCTCGGCCAGCGCCTGGCGATCGAGGACGACGGGATATTGCTCTTTCAAGCCGTCGAAAAGGAATCGTTGCAGTAACTCGCCGAAGGTGGCGTCGCGCGGCGTTTTGCGGCGGATGCCGGCCTCGGCGGTCGAGACGGCGAATTGTTGTGCCGCCAACCACCCCGGCGCCTCGTTGCCGGCGAGTTGTTCGACAACGAAGTCGATCCCGTGCCACCACGGATGAAACCGGTCCAGCACGTCGCCGCCGCCGTGCCAGCCGGCGAGGCGATGTTGCTGCCACGGCGTCCAACCGGGAGGCAACCGCCAGACGTGGCGCTGGCGTAAGGGTTCGAGCGGCAGCTGCGGCCGGCAGAACGCAACCCGGCGCACCCCCGGCCAAACCGCCTCGTGCGGCGCCGACTCGTAGTACAGGTCGTAAACATGCGCTGGCTCCGATCCCGGCGGCGGCAGACGCACGAGGAGGCCGCCCTGGCTGGCGGTCGACTGGATTTCGGTGAGCCAGTGCCCATCCAAGCGCGCCGCCAGCACCCGCCGCGCCGGCGCCGGCAAGACCACGGGCAGTTCGACGGTCGGCCAATGCACCACCTGGAAACGCACGTGATGCCAACAAGTGCCGTCGGCACGCAGCAAGGACGTCAGTCGGCTCGCTTCCAAGCGCGGCGGCGCCAGCATCGTCGACCCTGCCAGTGCCGAGCCGAGATGACTCAGCTTTTCCCACCACGGCCGCGCCGCTACCAGCCTCGCCGCCAGGGCCGCTTCACGATCCGCCGAGCGGGTTCGGCTGCTGTTCCGTTCGCTCGGGCTGGGTGACCGGTCGCTCGTCGTTGCTCCTCCGCCTGGCAGCGGCACCGCCAACCCGTCGTCGACGGCGATGGCCCCGTCCAGACGGCGCTGGTCGTATTGGAACCAAAAGAACGGGACCGTGCCCGCTTGCAGCACCGTGTCGGGCGGCGCGGTGGGCGGGACTGCCGACTTGACCAGCGTCGCTGACCAGGGAGGATCGAGAGAGATCGCATAGGTGGCGTGTCGTTCCGCCGTCGCGCCGATCGTTGGCTCGGGGATCGGCAGCGACTTCGGCCAAGGCCCCCGCTCGTTCCACGGCGCACGCCAGCGCACGGTGAGTTTCGCGCTCGTTCCCGCCCGCAGGCCCTGGTGCAAGGCCAAGAGCAGTTCCCCCTCGGCGACCGACCAGTTGCGCAGGCCCTCCTTGGGTTCCCAAGAAACGTCGTCGACGACCCACGGCGCCGGCGGGTTGCGGAGGGACAGTTCGTAGCGGCTCCCGCGGATGCCCTTCAGCGAGGCCTCGAACGTCAACGTCATCGCCGTCGGCTGAATCGACCAGTGGGTGTGCTGGCGAACCGCGGCTTCGAAAGTGTCGGCCGACTGGAGCGTGCCGCGCGGCCGGCGCGGCGCGGCAGCTTCCGGATCGAGGTTGGCCAATTCGATGAGCTGACCGCCGTGCTTGTCCGTTTGTGCCGTCAGGACATGGAATTGGCCCGCATCCCATCGGTCCAGCGGTTGCGCCGCCGAAAAGGCCAGCGTCACCAGCTCGCCGCGCAGCACCGCGTCGCGGGGGCGCAGCCAAGGACTGGTCCATTCGCGATCCGCCGCCAGTGCGGCCAGGCAGCGCACCTTCACCTGGAAGCGCCCTTGGCGCGGCTCGCGCAACCGCACCGTCAGACCGGCCGGCTGGCCCGACGGCGCCGGCGCGGTCAGTTCCCAGCTGCGTAGCTCCGCTTGGCTGACGCTGACCTCGTAGGGGTGCAGCGCCGCATCATGGTGGAACGACACCTCCGCGACCGCCTGTTGCACGGCTTCCAAGTGAACGTCGAAGTCCGCCTGGATCGCGCCGGACGCGACTTGTTGTCGGCTCTCCACCACGGCATACAGACGCCGCCGACCCGACGGTTCCCCTTGGCGGCGCACCACCACATCGACCAGCGATTTCCCCGTAATGACGAGGCGCCAGCGGCGCTGGTTGGGTTGTTCGGTCTCCATCGGCCCGACGACCAGACCGGCATCCTTGCCCAAGGTGAGGACGTGGTCGGCCGGCAGTTTGAGATCGATTAGCGTGTGCGCACAGGGAGGCAGACGCAGGTCGAAGGCGAGACCGTCGCTCAACGGTTGACCGCGAACGTTCCAATCGAAATACACAGCGTGCGTCCCGGGTTGGGCGAGCCACAAGCCCAGGTGTTTCCCAGCGAGTTCGCCGAAAACGGCGTCGCTGCCATTGCACTGAATTCTGGTGAGGGCGAGGTTGAACGAAGGCACGGGAAGGAAGCCCGGTCCCGGACCGGCATGTTCGACCGTCCATTGTCCCGTTCCGCCGGCGAGGAGGCTGCCGAGCAATTCGGCGGTGTAGACGGCTTTGACCAGACGCGGCGGGGTCGGTGGACGCTCTGCCGACTTCAGGGCGGCGCGGACGCGGGCCTCGAAGTCGTCGCGCGGCAGCTGGACGAGCACCCCCCAGCGCTGAAGTTCCGTGCCGAGCCGCTCCGACGGCAAGACGAGGCGCCGCAGCGGAAGTGATTCGCGCGATGCCGGCGGGTCCCAGGCTTGCGCGGCGGCAAGGCCCGTCAGCGAGAGGAGCCACAGACTCGCGCCGAAGTAGTGCGTCGCCATGCCAGGATCGCTCAACTCGTCGGACCGGCACCCGCGCCCAGCGGCGGGGCATCCACCGTGGACGGCTCACGCGGCTTCGGACCGCTCTGCCGCCGCGACAGCGACGAACCTTCTTGCCACTGGGCAAACCCCGGCATGAAGACGACCTGGCGGCGATAACGCTCCTGCAACAATCGTTGCAGACCAAGCAGACCGAGCAGCACGACCGCACCCGGTTGACAACCATACAGCAGCGCGGGAACGAAGGCCCGCCACCGCAGCGCCACGGCCAAGGCCCCCAGGACCGCGGCGCCCAGCATGAGACCACGCAGCCAGCGCGGCAAGGGCAGCAACATCCAACCGAGGCCGAGCAGCACCAACGTCCCCGAACAGACCA
>JANWVS010000660.1 GCA_025056835.1 Gemmataceae bacterium
GGCGCTGGTGTCGAGTTGTTCGATTTTGGAGATGCCGCTGCGGCCAGCGAGCAAGCCTTCCCAGAACGTCGCAATGCCGATACCAAGAGGGGTGACGGCGCCCAGGCCGGTGATGACGACGCGCCGCGTCATTTCTTCTCCAACTCCTTCATGATGTAGTTGATGACTTCGCCCACGTTCTTGATCTTTTCCGCTTCTTCGTCGGGGATGGTGATCTCAAACTCCTCTTCCAGCTCCATGATCAGTTCGACGATGTCCAAGGAATCAGCGCCGATGTCTTCGATGAACGAAGTCGATTCGTTGACTTGTTCTTTGCTGACGGACAGATTGTCACACACAATCTGGATCACTTTTTCCTTGATCTCGTCACGACTTTTCACGATGCAACCTCCCTCGGCAGCGGGGAAGCGTAGGTCGCGGCGCCGCTGGTCCGCCATCGTCGGGCTGCCCGACGTGACCCGTGCCGCCGAATGATGTACCACATTTGCCCAGATGCGGACAAGGGGTATCCGGTCGAGTTCCCCGCTATTATTCAAACTGGGGGGTTAAGCGGCAATGTTCTCGACCGGGATTTTTCGGTCGATGCGCTTGAGCAAGCCGGCCAAGACGCGGCCCGGTCCGATTTCGTAAAACTGCTGGATTCCCGCCGCCAACAGGTTGCGCATCGTTTGTTCCCAGAGCACCGGCTGCAACACTTGGCGAATGAGCAAGGCCCGGATTTCCTCCGGCTCCGTGTGCGGTTGCCCATCGACATTCGACCACACCGGCAAACGCGCCGGCCGCAGCCGACATGCCGCCAAGGCGGCTGCCAACTTCTCATCCGCAGGCCGCATGATGTCGGTGTGAAAAGCCCCCGCCACTTTCAAACGCACCGTCTTCATGGCGCCGAACTCCGGCGCCAGCCGCTCCACCTCATCACAAGCCGCCTTCGTCCCGGAAACGACGATGTTGTTGGGACCAAGCAGGTTGGCGATTTGCACCAGACCGGCGGCCTGGGCGCGGAGGCACAACTGGGCCGTTTGCTCCTCACTCAAGCCCAAGACGCTGACCATTGCGCCGGGCGTGGCATCTGCCGCCGCTTGCATGGCCGCCCCCCGCTGCTGCACCAGCCGCAAGCCGTCGGGGAACTCCAGCACGCCGGCGAAGACCAGGGCCGTGTATTCTCCCAGGCTCAGTCCCGCCGTCGCCACGACCGCGGCCTCGACTTCCGGCTTGGTGGCACGCAAATGTTCCAGAGCCGCCAGGCTCGCGACGAAAATTGCCGGCTGACTGACGACGGTGCTGTCAAGCCGCTCGGTCGGACCGTTGACGCAGACGTCGAGCAGGTCGTAGCCGAGGATCGCTTGGGCCTCGTCGAAAAGGCGCCGCGCGGCCGGCAACGCCGCGCACAACTCCTTGGCCATGCCGACGCTCTGGGCGCCTTGACCGGGAAAAAGAAACGCTGTCGCGGCCATGGCGGTCTTCTCCCAAAAATGAGTCGAGCCAGGAACAACGTCGGTCGCTTCCCGACCTTCGAGCTTCGCTTCGACCGGGCTTGCATCGGCCTGGGGCGGATCATCGTCCGCGGCTCACGGCGGCGGAGCGCGGCAGGCAGCTACTTCACGGCGGCGCAGGCAGCGGCGTCTAAGACGGCCCGGACGATCTTATCGTACCCCGTGCACCGGCACAAATTGCCGGCCAGAAAGTGGCGAACCTGTTGTTCGCTCGGCCGGGGATTGCGATCGAGCAGGGCCTTGGCGGCGACGATAAAGCCCGGCGTGCAAATGCCGCATTGCAGGGCCGCATCTTCCAGGAAGCACCGTTGGATCGGGTGCAAGCCGTCCTTGGTCGCGATGCCTTCAATGGTCGTGATCGTCTTGCCTTCGACCTCGACGGCCATCACCAGGCAAGAGTTAACGAGCCGACCGTCGA
>JANWVS010000661.1 GCA_025056835.1 Gemmataceae bacterium
AGGACCGCTTCGGATGGCGCAACCGCGACGACTCGGGCCGTCGGTCGGTATTCAGCTACCATCCGGGCGGTTCGGCCTGAGAGCGTCGGCGTGACCAGGGCACGGGCCCCCACTTGTCGGGCCAGTTCGCAGGCACCTGCGGTGATCGGATCATCGACCTGACAACTCGGTTGCGGCACGTCGGCTCCAACCGCGAAGCCGGACCGGATCAATTGTGTTTCGGTTTCGATAGCGATGCGGTGCATACAGGCGACAGCCTCGACGGGATATAGACCCACCGCTGTTTCACCCGACAGCATGATCGCATCCGTACCGTCGAAGACGGCGTTGGCCACGTCGCTGGCTTCGGCCCGGGTTGGGCGAGGATTGGCCCGCATCGAGTCGAGCATGTCGGTGGCAGTGATGACCGGTTTGCCAGCCACGCGCGCCTGGTTGATGAGGTGTTTCTGCACGTGCGGCACTTTCTCCAGGGCGATCTCGACGCCCAGGTCGCCGCGAGCCACCATGATCCCGTCAAAAGCGGCGATGATCTCGGCGGAATGTCGGACCGCTTCCGGCCGCTCGATCTTGGCCAGAATCGGCACATCGAGGCCGAGGCCGACGACGGCGGTGCGCAAGGCATCGGCCGCAGCGGCATCGCGGACGAACGACAGGGCCAGCCAATCCACTCCGGCCTCGACCGCCACTTGCAGCGCTTCGCGATCGCGTTGGGTCACCGGCGGAATCGCCAAGTCGGTATCGGGCAGATTGATGCCCTTGTTGGGCAAGAGAGTGCCGGGCACGTCGATGGCCACGGTCGCGCGGCCGCCGGTCACGGCGGTGACATGTCCTTGGATGCGGCCGTCGTCGAACAACACGCGCTGACCGGCCCGCACCTCGGCTGCGGCGTCTGGCTCCGTGATTTGCAAATCGGCCTCGACGCCCGCTCGAACCGCCAGAGTCACGGTTTGATGAAGATGCAGTCCCAGCGGAGCAGGCAGCAGCACGCGCAGCTTTGGGCCGGGCAGATCGGCGAGCACGGCGATGGGGCGTCGGCGTTGGGCCGCCAACTCCCGCACGCGCTGAATGCGGCGCGCCGGTTCTTCGCCGCTGCCATGAGAAAAGTTGATCCGGGCGACGTCCACACCGGCGTCGAGCAATCGTTCGAGCACGCCGGGCCGATCGGTAGCCGGTCCGAGCGTGGCGACGATTCGCGTGCGGCGAAGCATGGTCATCCTCGTAGCCAGGTGACGGCGGGTTTCCCAGCAAACGCCCCTTGTTAATCGCTTGGAAGTACTTCGACGAGATTGTCGAAGAAAGTGGCGCCACCGCCGAAGTCCGTCAGGGCCGTGCTGGTTGTGGCGTTGACATTGGCCCCGTCGCGAGTGTAACGATTCCAATAAACGCCGAGGCAGACGACGACGCCCGGGCGCACCGATTCGCCGATGACGGCCCGCGCCTGGTAGCTGCCGCGGTCGTTGAAGACGCGGACCCATTGCCCCGGCCTAATGCCGCGCCGCGCGGCGTCGTCGGGATGGATTTCGACCGTCGGCTCGCCCGCCTCGCGCCGCAGGGAATCGACGTTGACGAATGTCGAGTTCAGAAACGCCGGCTTGGGCGGACTGAGCATCTGAAGTGGGTACTTCGCCGCCAAATCGGGGCGGGTCTGCGGGTCTTCATGCGGCGGTGTGTAGCTGGGCAAGGGGTCGAGACCTTGAGCCGCCAAGCGGGCGCTATAAAGCTCGCACTTGCCCGACGGCGTGGGAAAGTTGCCGTCGGCAAAGGGAGCATAGTCGGCCGGCAACGGCAAACGCAACGGACCTTCGCGACGAAGGCGCTCGAGCCGGATGTCGCCGAAACGAGTCGCAGCGGCGCCGTTCTCCCCTAACGCCTGCCGCGCCAGTTCGAGGTCGTCGACTTGGAACAATTCG
>JANWVS010000662.1 GCA_025056835.1 Gemmataceae bacterium
CGGCGCTAAATGAGCACGGACCGCTCGGCCTGCACTTGGGTGCCGGCCATCCCGCAACGCCGCCGCTGAAACCGGCGGTGCGTCGCGGTCTGCTGTGGCTGTTGGGAATGCAGAACAGCGACGGCGGTTGGGCGGCCTTCGACCGCAACATCAATCGCGAAATCTTGACGCGCGTCCCCTTCGCCGACCATAATGCCGTCCTCGACCCGAGTTGCCCCGACATCACCGCCCGGGTGTTGGAAGCGCTGGGCCACTTCGGCTTCCGACCGGGTCACCCCCAAGTGGATCGAGCGTTGCGATTCATCGAGAGGACACAAGACCGACGCGGCTGCTGGATCGGCCGGTGGGGGGTCAATTATCTCTACGGCACCTGGCAAGTGCTCCAGGGGCTGGAAGCCATCGGTTGCGATAGGCAACATCCGATGGTGCGGAAGGCGGTCGCCTGGCTGAAGTCGGTACAACAAGCGTGCGGCGGCTGGGGCGAGAGTTGCCACACCTACGAAGATCCCCGCACCGCCGGCCAAGGCCCCGTGACGCCGTCGCAGACCGGCTGGGCCTTACTCGGCTTGATTGCCGCCGGCGAGGCCCACAGCGAAGCCGTCCATCGCGGCATCCGCTGGTTGGTGACGCATCAGCAATTCGACGGCAACTGGCACGAAGATGACTTCACGGGCACCGGCTTCCCCAAGGTCTTTTATTTGAAGTATCACAACTATCGCCTGTATTTCCCGTTGATGGCCCTGGGCCGCTATCGCGCCGCACAGGCCCGGCTGATCGGCAGCACCGAGCGGGGCCGCTATGCCTGGCCTCCGCTCGCGGCTGCTGTGTAGCGCGCGGGGACTTCGTCGGGGGCGATCACGATGGGCTGCCCCGACAGTCGACCGGTAGGCCCCAGTTGTGCGGCGGAATATTTACGATCCACGTCGGACCACAAAGGCGGGCGACGGAATACGAGGTGCGAAGATGCGTTTTCCTCTCAGCCTGACGGCGGCCATGGTTGGTTACATCGCCAAAAAGAAGATCGCACGGCAGCAACGTTTCCCGCTGGTGCTCATGCTGGAACCTTTGCACGCCTGCAATCTCACCTGCACCGGCTGCGGCCGCATCCGCGAGTATGAAACCACGATCAAGCAACGGCTTACCGTCGAGGAATGCCTGGCTTCGGTCGACGAATGCGGCGCCCCGATTGTCAGCATCTGCGGCGGCGAACCGCTGATCTACCCGGAAATCGGCCGTCTGGTGCGGGAGATCCTCAAGAAACGTAAACACATCTATCTGTGCACCAACGGCATGTTCATCAAGAAGAAGCTGCACGAGTTCCGGCCGACGTCGCGGTTTTTCTTCAACGTCCACCTGGACGGCCTCCGCGAAACCCACGACCGAGCCGTCGAGCGCCAGGGCGTGTTTGACGCCGCCATCGAAGGCATCCAAGCAGCCAAGGCAGCCGGACACCTGGTTTGCACCAACACCACGGTGTTCAAGGACACCAACCTCGATGAGATCGATGCCCTGTTCGCCTATCTAACGAAGCTCGGCGTCGACGGCTTCATGCTCTCGCCCGGTTACGGCTACGCGGCGGTCCACCAGACGAATCCCAAAGGCGCCGCCGAGATCTTCCTCACACGCGAGGACATCCGCGCCAAATTCAAGGACGCCAAGAAACTTCTCAAGAAGTACAAGCTGGCCTCGTCCCCTGTCTACCTCGAATTCCTCAGCGGTGAACGCGAACTCACCTGCACTGCCTGGGACAATCCGACGCGCAACGTCAAAGGCTGGAAAGGACCGTGCTACCTGATTACCGACGCGCACCACCGAACCTTCGACGACCTGATGAACCACACCCCTTGGGAAAACTACGGCTACGGCAAAGACCCGCGCTGCGAGCACTGCATGGTCCACTGCGGT
>JANWVS010000663.1 GCA_025056835.1 Gemmataceae bacterium
CTGGGATCTGTGGACCGAAAGCGACAAGATCGGCATGCACATCATCCACCGCTGGCCCGACAACGCCTTGAAGGTCACCGCCCGCAAGCAACTCCAGCCCAACCAGTGGTATCACGTCGCCGCCGTCTACGACGGCTCCGGCAAGGCGGCGGGCGTGAAGATCTTCATCGACGGCCAACTCCAACCGATCGACATTTTCACCGACCAACTGCAATCGACCATCCGGACTGCCGTGCCGCTCAAGATCGGCCAACGGCACACGAGCGAACGGCTGACCGGCGCCGTGTTGCAGGACGTCCGCGTCTACGGCCGGGCCTTGACCGGGCTGGAAGTGGAACAGTTGGCGAAGTCGAACCGCGTCGCCACGCTCCTGGCCAAGGACGCTGGCAAGCGCACCCCCCAGGAAGTCGATGAGTTGCTGGACTGGTGGTTGACGGCGCATGACGAGCCGTCGCGAACCTTGACCCTAACACTCAACCAGTTGCAGCAGGAAGAGAACACGCTGAAGTCACGCGGCACGATCGCCCACGTGATGCAGGAAAAGGATACGGAACCGACGGCTTACATCCTCTTCCGGGGCGAATACGACAAGCGGCGCGACCTGGTCAAGGCCGATACCCCGCGCCCCCTGCCGCCCATGCCCAAGGAGTTGCCGCGCAACCGCCTCGGGTTTGCCCAGTGGCTTGTTCGGCCGGAGCATCCGTTGACGGCCCGCGTCGCCGTCAACCGCTTTTGGCAGGAGATTTTCGGGACCGGCATCGTCCGCACGACCAACGACCTTGGCGTCAGCGGCGAATTACCGTCGCACCCGGAGCTGCTCGACTGGCTCGCCGTCGATTTTCGCGAATCGGGTTGGGACGTCAAACGGTTCTTTCGACAGATTTTCTTGTCCAGCACCTACCGCCAAGCGGCGGTCGTAACCAAGGAAAAGCTCGAAAAAGATCCGGCCAACGTTCTGCTCTCGCGCGGACCGCGTTTTCGCCTCGACGCCGAGTTGATTCGCGACTACGCCCTGGCGGCCAGCGGTCTGCTGGTGCGCAAAATCGGCGGGCCGAGCGTCAAGCCCTATCAGCCGCCGGGAGTGTGGGAAGCGGTAGCGATGAACGTGAGCAACACGGCCAACTACCAGCAGGACCAGGGAGAGAACCTGTACCGGCGGAGCCTGTACTGGTTTTGGAAACGAGCGGCGCCGCCAGCGTCGATGGACATCCTCAATGCTCCCAGCCGTGAGTATTGCACCGTTCGCCGCGAACGGACCAACACGCCGCTTCAGGCCCTGGTCACGCTCAATGATCCGCAGTTTGTCGAGGCCGCCCGGCATCTCGCCCAGCGCGCCCTCAAGGAAGGCGGGGCCACCGATGGCGAACGCTTCGACTTTATCGCCTTGCGCGTCCTGGCGCGGCCGTTCCGACCTGAGGAGCGGCGGATCGTGCAGGCCTCGCTCGACAGCCTCACCAAGCACTACCAAGCCCACCCCGACGAGGCCGCCAAGCTGATTCGGGTCGGCGAGTCGCGGGCCGACGCTACCCTGTCGCCGCCGCTGCTTGCCGCCTGGACCATCGTCGCCAACCAGGTGTTGAACCTCGACGAAGCGCTCAACAAGTGAACGCTCACCCGGTGGGAGCGGGGAGGGTGCCTCATGCGGACGGCATCGTTTGTGTGGGTGGCGGCCGCGGTGTTGGTCGCGGCGCCTGCCGGCCGCGCCGGCGTGTACAACACCTGCGAACCATTTGAAGATCGTCTTGATCCGAAATACGACGAGTCGTACCACCGCCACCTGCTCATCCTCCGCAGCATCGGCATGGACCAGGTGCAATTCGACAATCCACAGCGGCGCCGCTATATGCTGTTGGAAGCGCTGGCAGCCAAGGCCGACGTGAGCCGATTCACCGTCG
>JANWVS010000664.1 GCA_025056835.1 Gemmataceae bacterium
GGTCAACCAGTTCCTCATAGACGGCATCGCGCCGATTGCTGGCCGTGTAGCGTTGCACGAAGTCATCCACCTCGCGCGGCGTCGGCAAGAGGCCGGTCAAGTCCAGGGAGAGGCGGCGAATGAGCGTCGCAGGATCGGCCTCCGGCGACGGGGTCAGCCCGGCCTTTTCTAAACGATCGGCAATAAAACGATCGATCGGATGGCCGTTCCAGGTCGCGTGCTTGACCGTCGGCGGGGCGACGCGCTGAGGCCGGATGAAGGCCCAATGCGGCGCGTAGTCGGCGCCTTGGGCGATCCAATGCCGCAGCGTGGCCACTTGGT
This sequence comes from Gemmataceae bacterium, assembly GCA_025056835.1. GTDB lineage: Bacteria > Planctomycetota > Planctomycetia > Gemmatales > Gemmataceae > JANWVS01. The sequence goes on from JANWVS010000664.1 coordinate 322, forward strand.
CGCTCGTCAACGGCTCCCCCGCACCCGGCGGCGGCATGCGTTCTTCACTGTCCGTGGAAAGGACGCGTTGCAGTACTTTGCTGGCAGCCGGATCGCCCGGTACGATACGTTGGCGTTTCAGGGCGATGTTGCGGTCATCCAGACGCAAACCGGCTTCCTGCTTAGCAGGTCCGTGGCACTTGAAGCAGTGGTTGGAGAGGATCGGCCGTACGTCGCGGGCAAAGTCAACCTTTTGCTGGGCGCGGGTCAGCGGGGCCATGACTGCTGCAACCAACAGCACACTCGCGTAGCGCATGATTGCCTGGCCAAAGGTGGGGGGCGGGGGGCATTCCAACGCAGCCGATGTTATCAGCTTACCGGATTAGCGTTTGAGAGCAAGCGCATTTCGGCGCATGGCGACTGCCCGGGCTTGGCAGCCGCCAGGCGGACGGGTCGTAAACTACCATTGCCATGGGCCTTCGCCCTAGCCTTGCGGAGATTGCGGCATGACCAAGAACAAGCCGCCGCTTCTTAAGTTGCATGAAATGACACCGGGCCAGGCGGGAGACTTTTTCGCATTGCTGGCCGAACGTGTCAAAGGAGCGCGTCGCGACGGCAAGCCGTACTATACCTGCCGCTTTCGCGACGGCCATCGCACGGTCACCTTCATGGCTTGGAGCGATGGCCCTTGGTACGAGGCCTGCGCCCAGCAATGGCGCGAAGGGCAATGTTATAAAATCCGCGGCGCGTACGAGGAACACCCAACCTATGGGCCGCAGATCGACATTCACAACATCCGTCCGGCGACCGAGGCCGACGCCGCCGACGGCTTCACGTTGCTCGACTTCGTCGAACGGACGCGGTTTGATGTCGACGAGATGTATCGCGAACTGTGGGGCTTGGCGGAGACGCAGATCAGCGATGTGCCGCTGCGCCGGTTGGTGCTCACGATCCTGGGCAACACGGCCAAGCGGCTCAAGGAATTGCCGGCCACGCGGCAACACTTCTATTCCTTTGCGGGGGGGTTGCTTGAGCACACGCTGTCGGTGACCCACACATGCTTGCATTTGGCCGATAAGTACGCGGCGCGGTACAGCGACTTGCAGCCGCCCCTCAATCGCGACTTGGTCGTCGCCGGTGCGATTTTGCACGACATCGGCCGGACCGTAGAATACGGCGGCGAGGTCACGGCCGTCGAACGGACACCGGCGGGACATCTGCTCGGCCATGTTTTTCTCGGTCGCGATCTGGTGCGTGACACCGCTCGAACGCTCGGGGACGTCGATCCCGAACTATTGCAGCTCTTGGAGCACATCTTGGTGGCCCATTTGAATCGCTCGGATTGGGGAACCCCGCCCTTGCCGCTGATTCCTGAGTGCCTGATCGTCCACCATGCGGACGACCTGGACGCAAAGATGGAAATGTTTGTGCGTTGCTTGAGCCGAGGCGGCGACGCCGGTCCGATGACGGCGCGCGATCCGATTCTGGGTCGGCAGCTGTACCGAGGACGATCGCGGTGAGCGGTTCGTGAGCGTCTCAACGGTTAAGGCGTCAAACACCAAGCCGCGACAG
>JANWVS010000665.1 GCA_025056835.1 Gemmataceae bacterium
GAACATGCGGACTTCCGGATCGCGCGTCAGGCGGCCGATCAAGAAGACCTTGTTGAGGTTGGCCATGGCTGTGTCTCCGGGCATAGCCCCGTGCTACCGCGCGGCCTTCCAAGCCAAGGCGGCAAGCGATGCGGTCTTCCCTAATCCTTGTCCTTGGCCGTTCGCGAGCGGCGCTGCGGGGGCGGTTCTTCGCCCTCCAACGGCGCTACCGGCACCCCGGCGGTTTCGTCGAGCGGTTCGTCTTGGATGTTGTGCAAGGCCACCGCGTGCTCGCCCTTGGCGATCGCCAGCATCTGGTCCACCATTTTCGGGTGGATCTTGAGGATCAACTGGCGCAGGATCATTTCGTTGAGGCGGCAATCATTCTCGATACCGGCGAGGCTCTTGCCCTCCGCGGAAAAATACGTGAGATAATACAGCCCCTTCTTATGATGGCGAATCGGGTATGCCAGGCGCCGCTCGTCCCAAGGCCGACTCACCAGCACTTCGGCATGATTGCGCTCGAAAATCGTCCGAAGCTGCTTGTCCACCGCGGCCACATCGCCGGCAACTTTGGACGTATCCAGGAGAAACATACATTCGTAAACGTTGGCTGGCATTGCTGTCGCCACTCTCCAGGTCCATACGGGGGTGTCAACCATTATATTGATTCATGCAGGGGCCAATTCCCGCTCGAATCCACAACATCACTCCTTGCACCGCTACGGCGATGGCTTCGGCGATCACCGGTTGTTCCGACGGTCGAAATCTTCCCAAGACATAATCCACGGCCCCGTCTGGTTCGGGGGGAGCATCGATGCCGATGCGCAGACGCGCGTAGGCCGTGGTGCCCAGGTGGTTTTGAATGTCGCGAAGGCCGTTGTGCCCGCCGTGGCTCCCCTTGGCCCGAAACCGCAGCTTGCCCAGCGGCAGATTGAGGTCATCGCAGACCACCAAAAGCTCGCTCAACGGTAGCTGGTAATAATCCACAGCCTGGCGGACCGCGCGGCCGCACAGGTTCATGAACGTCTCCGGCTTTTGCAGCAGCACTTTCTGGCCGTCGTCGTGAAACTCCGCAATTTGCGACTCGAATCGCCTTTGAAACGGGCTGACCCCAGGCCCGGCAGCCAAGGCATCGACGACGGCAAAACCGACGTTGTGGCGGGTACCATCGTAGCGTTTGCCGGGATTCCCCAGTCCCACGACCAGCTTCATCGTTATTTCTTTTTCTCCTTCGTCTCCTCCTGTTCGTCCTCTCCTTCGGCGGCCTTCTGCCGACCGATGACTTCCGGCTCGGCCACTTCGCCCGGGGTCGGCGCCGCAGCGGCGGCCTCGACGACCACCTTCGGCACGCACTGCACGACGATGGCTTCCGGATCGTTGAGCGCCCTGACGCCCTCAGGCAGCACCAGCTCGCGGACGTGGATCACCTTGTCCAACTGCAACTCGCTGATGTTCACGCGGATCGCTTCGGGTATCGCTACGACTGGACATTCCACCTTGAGCGTGTGCAACGGCTGATTGAGAACGCCTCCCGCCGCCACCCCCGGTGCCGTGCCCCGCAACTCCAGACGAACTTCGATTTCCACCCGTTGATCCGCCGACACCCGGGCAAAGTCGACATGCAAAATATCATGCCCCAAGGGGTCCCATTGCACATCGCGAATGAGGGCTTTTTGCACCGTCTCGCCATGCTGGACATCGACCAGACGGGCCCCGTGGCGGATCGCCCGATAGATCTCATCGCGCGGCAACGCGAGCCACAAGGTCGGTTCGTTACGACCGTACATCACGGCCGGCACGACTCCTTTACGCCGCAATCGGCGGGCGTGGCGAGTGCCGCGAAGGGTACGCGGTTGGGCCGACAAGACGACTGTCTCGGCCATGGTT
>JANWVS010000666.1 GCA_025056835.1 Gemmataceae bacterium
CATCTCTTCTCGGCGGTCCCTCGGCCGCGCGTGGTGGTCTTGGCCGACGTGCCGCGCCTGACCGAGCCACAGCGCGCGGGGTTGAACCGGTTCGTCGAGGGCGGAGGCGGTTTGTTGGTGGTCCTCGGACCGCGCGTCGATCGGGAGGCGTACAACGAGCAACTCTTTCGCGACGGCCGAGGCTGGCTGCCGGCCCGTCTTGAAAAGGTGGAGTCGGTCAAGCCGGAGGCGGCTCCGTCGCTCGACGTCCAGCGTTTTTTGCACCCGGCCCTGGAGCTTTTCAAGGACGAGCCGCGGTGTACTTTGGGCCAGGCCGCCTACCCGCAGTGGTGGAAAGTGCAGGTTCCGACGTCGGCTCAGGGCTCGGTGGCGGCGCTGCTCACCAACGGCGACCCTTGGCTCATCAGCAAGGGCCACGGCTTGGGGCACGTCCTGCTGAGCACGTTGCCGATGGACGCCTCGTGGGGCGGCCGCTTGCCCAAGACCTGGGAGTTTCCGGTGCTCGTGCATGAACTGCTGTTGGCGCTGGCCGAGGCGCGCGGCAGCGGCTTCAACGTGCGTCTGGGAGAGGGGCTGCGTTTGCCGCATGCGCCCGCGGCGCTTCAGCCCCTTGGCCCAGTGCCGGTCACGCTGTTTCGGCCCGACGGCGGCGCCGTCACGCGGACGGCGTCGGCCTGGCCGTTCGTGTGGCATCGCCTTGGACCGCCGGGCCTTTACGCGGTGCAAGTCGGAAACGGCCCGCGCTGGCCGGTGGTCGTCCATGCCGATCCGGGCGAATCCGACCTGACGCCTGCCTCCGCCGCCGAGCGCCGCCAGCTCGCCGAACTGATGAACCTGCACGGGGCGGAAGGTACGGCCTTGCCTGCCGATGGCAACCGGAGCGACGAGCCGCTCGACCTTTGGCAGCTGTTCATCGCCGGCGTCGTCGTCCTGTTGTGCTGTGAGGTCTGGTTGACCCGCCGCCTGGTGCTGGCGCGAGGTCGGTAGGGCGGCCCAGGAGCCTGGACCGATCGTTTCTCCAGGAGGATTGTTCAACGTGTTGCGTATTCCGCTGCACGCCGATGACATGGTGCTGACCCTGGCGCCGCCTTGGCCTGGCTGGGGCCTCGCCGCCCAGGTCGCCGTCCTTGCCGTCATGGGGTTGCTGCCGCTGGCCTTGATCGTCGGCCTGTATCGCTACGAATTGCGGCTCGTTGCGCGGCTGACGGCCTCGTTGTTGTTGGGGCTGCGCAGTTGCGGTCTGCTGATCTTGTGGGTCTTGGCCGGTCTGCACCCCGTGGTTGGCTATGTCGAGCGGCACGAAACGCCGAGCCGGGTCCTTGTGGCGGTGGATTGTTCCAGCAGCATGGCCATGGCCGACCCGCAGCGGACCGAGGCAGAACAAACGGCATTGGCGAACGTGCTGGGCGTGGAGCCCGCCGCAGCACCGCGTCTGACACGCCATGAGATCGCTCGCCGGCTGCTTGACGACGACGGCTTGCAATTACTGGCCCGGCTGCGGCAGCGGCACCGCGTCGAGCTGGTCGGCTTCCACGAGACGCTTTGGGAAGTCAACGCGGAAACCGCGAAAGGATTGACGCCGGCGACCGACCCGATGGGCGGAGCGGCCGCTACCAATCTGGGCCTGCCGCTGCGCCGCGCTCTGCAAGAAGCCGCAGCGCCGTCCAGCCAACTTCTCGGCATCGTGCTGCTCAGCGATGGTCAGCACAACCAAGGACCGCCGCCGGTGGAGTGGCTCTCGGAAATGAGACGGCGCGATCTCCCGATTTATGCGATCGGCATTGGCTCTCAAGTGCCGCCCGCCGATCTGGCCGTGGTCGACTTGCAAGCTCCGCGGCAAATCTACAAAGATGCCGAGGCG
>JANWVS010000667.1 GCA_025056835.1 Gemmataceae bacterium
TACTTGGCCGCCATCCCGCAGCGCGAAACGATCAAACGGCGCCTGACGGAGCTTTGGAACTACGAGAAATACAGCGCCCCCCAAAAGGTGGCCAAGCGCTACTACGTGTTCAGCAAGAATGATGGTCTGCAAAACCAGTTCGTCCTCTTCAAACAAGACCGACTCGATGCGCCGCCGCGCGTCTTGCTCGATCCCAACACCTGGTCGAAGGACGGTACTGTCGCCCTGACCGGCACCGACTTCAGCGAAGACGGGAAATTCGTCGCCTACAGCGTCTCCGAGGCCGGCTCCGATTGGTCGGTGATTCGTTTCCTGGAAGTCGACACCGGCAAGGTGCTCGACGATGAGCTGAAATGGGTCAAATTCAGCGGCATGTCCTGGTCGCACGACGGCAAAGGCATCTACTACAGCCGCTATCCCGAACCGAAACCCGGCGAGAAGTACCAGGGATTGTCGCTGAATCAAAAGCTCTACTACCATCGCCTGGGCACGCCGCAGAGCGACGACGAACTGATCTACGAACGGCCCGACCAGCCCACCTGGTCGATCACCGGCGGCGTCACCGACGACGGCAAATACCTGCTGATTTCCGTGGGCGACGGCACCACCAGCCGCCGCAACCGCGTTTACCTCCAAGATCTTACCCAAGGGGGCGCTAAGCCGCAGCCGCTCATCGACGACCATCTGAGCGTCAACGTTCCCATCGACAACGACGGTCCCGTCTTCTTTTTCAAGACCGATTACAAGGCCCCTAAGGGGCGCGTCGTGGCGATCGATGCACGCCGGCCGACGCGCGACGAGTGGAAAGAACTCATTCCTGAGTCGGATGCGACCCTGATCGGCGTCAGTCTCGTCGGCAAACTATTCGTGGCCAACTACCTCAAGGACGCCCGCACGCAGATCAAGATGTTCGACCTGGGAGGCAAGTTCGTGCGCGAACTCGAGCTGCCGGGCATCGGCACGGCCGGCGGTTTCAGCGGGCGCCGCGACGACACGGAGACCTTTTTCACGCACACCAGCTTCGCCGTTCCGACCCGTATCTACCGCTACGACTTGGCCAAGGGAGAAAGCACGCTCTTCCGCGAATCGAACGTCCGTTTCCGCCCGGACGATTACGAAGTCCAGCAAGTGTTCTACGCCAGCAAGGACGGCACCAAGGTCCCGATGTTCATCTGCCACAAAAAGGGTATTGCCCTCGACGGCAACAACCCGACGCTGCTGTACGGCTACGGCGGTTTCAACATTTCCCAGACGCCGGCATTCTCCATCGCGCGCTTGCTCTGGATGGAAATGGGGGGTGTGTTTGCCCTGGCCAACATCCGCGGCGGCGGCGAGTACGGCAAGGCCTGGCACCACGCCGCCATCAAGCAGAACCGCCAAAAAGCTTTCGACGACTTTATCGCCGCCGCCGAATGGCTTATCGCCCAGAAGTACACCCGCCCGGCCAAACTCGCCATTCAAGGCGGCAGCAACGGCGGACTGCTGGTGGGAGCGTGCCTGACGCAGCGGCCCGACCTTTACGGCGCTTGCCTGCCCGCCGTCGGCGTCATGGATATGCTCCGCTTTCACAAATTCACCGCCGGCCGCTACTGGGTCGACGATTATGGTTCTCCGGACAACCCCGACGAGTTCAAGGCCCTGCTGGCGTATTCGCCGTACCACAACTTGAAGAAGGGAACGAAATACCCGGCGACGTTGGTGACCACCGCCGACACCGACGACCGCGTCGTCCCCAGCCACAGTTTCAAGTTCATCGCCATGCTTCAGTATTGCCAGGGCGGCGACGCGCCGGTGCTGGCGCGTATCGAGACGCGCGCCGGCCACGGAGCCGGTC
>JANWVS010000668.1 GCA_025056835.1 Gemmataceae bacterium
CTGACCGGCCGATACCCGCGCAGCCTAGGAGTCACGCAGCTGAACACGGCCTTGCCCGCCGGTACTGAGACACTGGCGACCATCCTCAGTCGGGCAGGCTATCGCACGGCGGCCATCGGCAAGATGCACTTCAACAGCTCACTCAGCCACGGTTTCAGCGTACGTCTTGATAAACCGGACCATGCCCGGTGGCTCGCCAAAAAGGGAAAAACACCGCTGCCCGAAGGCGTGGCCGTGTTGCCCCCTTGGCGGCCGTTCAAGGACCATGCCCGCGTCTGGCTGAACAGTACAGCCTTGCCCCTGGGCCTGGTCGACGCCGACATGCCCGCTACCTGGTTTGTGCAGCAAGCGGCGCAGTTCATGACCGACCATCGTCGTGAGCCGTTCTTTCTTGTCGTCAGCTTCACCGAGCCGCACTCGCCGTTTCATTTTCCCGTCGAGTTTCGCGGCCGGCACCGACCGGAAGAGTTTACCGTTCCCAAAGTGGGCCGTGACGATGTTGACTTCATTCCTGCCATTTTCCGCGATCTCACCGATCGCGAAAAGCAAGGAATCGCCGCTGCCTACGCCACGTCGGTCGAATATCTCGATCACAATATCGGCCGGATGCTTGATGCCTTGGAAAAACTCGGAGCCGCCGACCACACGCTGGTGATTTATTTGAGCGACCATGGTTATTGTTTAGGCCATCATGGCCGATTCGAGAAGCACAGCATGTGGGAAGAAGCTGTCCGCTCTCCGCTTTTGTGCCGTTGGCCTGGCCGGATCGCCCCGCAGCAATCCTCCGCCGCGCTGGTCAGTTTGTTCGACATCGTCCCGACCATTTTGGAGGCGGTCGGCCAACCGATCCCGAAGAGCATGCAGGCAAAAAGTCTAGTTGCTGTTTTGACCGGCCGGACACACCAACATCGCGACGCCGTCTTCATTGAGTATTCTGAAAATGAAGAAGCCATGGTCCGCACGGACCGTTGGGCGTTCATGTATTGTTCGGGCAAGCGACAGCGCGATGACGGTTATGCGACCGGCAAACCGCTGCCGGGGCGAACGCTCAAATTGTTCGATATGAACAACGATCCCGGCCAATTCGAAAATCTGGCCCATCGCGCGGAACACGCCGACGTGGTTCGCTTTCTAACGGTCCGATTAGTGGAACATCTCCGCGAGACGGCTCGGCAACCGGAATTGTTGCCGCGGACCGACGACGTCTTTGAACTGCTCGACTTTCTCGTGCAGCCGCGCGACGTCAAAACTTCCAAGCCATGACCGACTTTCGACTCAGGGCCTACAACCGCAGGATCAAGACGACGCCGGTTCCCAGGGCCACCGCCAGGTGGCGACTGTCATAGGCGAAGGCCAAGCTGCCGAATTGCTCCCCCAAGGGCCAATGGCGAACTTTCTTCCCGGTCGCTAACTCAAAAAGATTGACGCTATAGTCCGGCCCCCACGAGGCCAACCAGCGACCATCGGGCGAACAAGCTAGGGAGGCAATGGCATATCCCGCGCCTTTATAGTAGACTTCCCCGTCTTTCGCTTGCGGATCGACATTCCACCGTCGTATCAGCGCATCGGATGCCCCCATCAAGAAATGCTTACCGTCCGGCGCGAAGGTCGACGTTCCCGGCATGATGGTGTCGTGCTTCCAACGAAAAACCTCCTTAGAGCCGTTGGCGACGTCGAAAAGCCGTACCGCGGCGTCGCGGTAGTAATGTTTGCCATCCTTGACAACGACTTGGTTGTTCTTGTCGTAAAGCAATTCGCCGCTGGTGGCGAGCAAGTACTTACCGTCCGGAGCGAAGGCAACACCGGTGACGTTGGCGTCAAACACCGTGATG
>JANWVS010000669.1 GCA_025056835.1 Gemmataceae bacterium
CGTCATGCCGTTGGAAAAGCCATCGATTTTGTCTCCGGAGACGTTGAGCAAATCGACGGCACGAATCAACGAGGCCAGGCGCGGCTTGCGTACTTCCGCCGTTAGACCGAACAAGCGGGCGATGTAGTCAAGATAGGTGATCGGCGTCATGCCCTTGGGAAACTGCGGGTTCGTCGGGATGTAACCGATGCGGCGGCGCAGGGCAGCGGCGTTGGGACCCATCGTTTGGCCGAAGACTTTCACCCACCCCGCCGTCGGCCGGTGCAGTCCCAGAATGACCCGCAACAGCGTTGTCTTGCCGGCGCCGTTGTGGCCCAGCAGACCCAGCACGCAGCCCGGTTCCAGGCGCAAGGTCACGTCGTTGAGGGCGATCTGGCGGTTTTGGTAAATCTTCGTCAACGCGAAGGTCTCAACCACCAGCTCGCTGGACTTCTCAGCCACGAGGCTTCTCCCCGTATCGGTCCGTCATTATCCTTTCGGCTAATTCCCCTGGAGAACCGTAGTAAATTCCTGAATAATCGACGTTCTCGTTACAGTCGGCCAAGCTTCGACAAGTCCCCCGGCTTCCAGCCGGCGCTCGACTCGTCGCCGCCGCCGTTTCGACTACGATGCTCAACATGACTACTCATCGTGAGCGCGCTGCGGCATTGTTTCGCGATTTGCAGGATCGGATCTGCCAGGCCCTCGAGGCGGTCGATGGACAGGCTCGCTTTCGCGAGGATTTTTGGCAACGCCCCGGCGGCGGCGGCGGTCGCACCCGAGTGCTGTCCCAAGGCGGTATTTTCGAGAAGGCCGGAGTCAATTTTTCAGAAGTCTTCGGCCAAATGAGTCCGGAGTTCGCAGCCCAATTGCCCGGCGAAGGACTCGATTTTGCCGCGACCGGCGTCTCCTTAGTGCTTCATCCGCACAATCCTTTCGTGCCGACCGTCCATGCCAATTTCCGGTTTTTGACGAAAGGGAACAAGCAATGGTTCGGCGGCGGCGCCGACTTGACGCCCTATTATCCTTTTCGCGAAGACGTCGTCCACTTTCACAAGACCTGGAAAACCGTATGCACTCGACACGGGCCGCCGGTGGATTACGCCCGCTTCAAGAAATGGTGCGACGAGTACTTTTACCTGCCGCACCGCAACGAGGCGCGCGGCGTCGGCGGCATCTTTTTCGATTATCTTGAAGGGGACTTCGAAGCCCTTCTCGCCTTCGTGAGCGACTGCGGCGCTAACTTTCTCGAGGCCTACCTGCCGATCGTCCACCGCCGCAAAGGTTTGGCCTTTGGTCCGCAGCAGCGGGCTTTTCAGGAATTCCGCCGCGGACGCTATGTCGAGTTCAACCTGCTTTACGATCGGGGCACGGTCTTCGGCCTGAAAACGGGCGGCCGCACGGAGTCGATCCTGATGTCGCTGCCGCCGGTCGCGCAGTGGCGGTACGATTTTCACCCGCCGCCTGGGTCGCGCGAGGCCGAATTGTACGAATTCCTCAAGCCGCGGGACTGGGCCGATGAAGTCTCGACTTCTTGAGGGACCATTGTCTCAATGTGCCCCGCCGCTCCGCGGTGGCATAACCCTCTTCCGCTCTGCGGCGGTTCTTGCAGCGACAGTTGTACTCGATACAACGCCATCGCCGCGGCGCGCGCGGCGTGATCTACTGCGCCACCCCCGGCACTTTCATCGGCATCGGCCGGGGAAAGAACATCATCTGCGGCCAGGCTTGCATCAGCGGCGTCAAGGTATTTTGCATGGCAATCAAGGCGGGATCGTCCACTACCCGCGCCGTGGCCGGCACATGGTTGCCGCGCAGAATCAAAGTCACGGGCGCGCCGCCGATGAAGTTCT
>JANWVS010000066.1 GCA_025056835.1 Gemmataceae bacterium
TCTTGCTCGATGACATTCTCGACACCGGGCAGACGCTGTCTCGCTTGGTGGATCATCTGCATTCGCTCGGCATCGCTTCGCTCCGCACCGGCGTCTTATTGCGCAAACAGGGCCGCCAACAGTTCGCCGTCGAACCCGATTATGTCGGCTTCGATATTCCCGACGCATTCGTCGTCGGTTATGGCTTGGACTACAACGATGAATACCGGCATCTGCCGTATCTCGCCGTTCTCAAGGACTAACCGCGGCGCGCTCCGCTGCAGCGCCGCACGCCAGGGAGGGACGCCATGAAAATCCTGCATCTGGTCTCGACGCTCGGCCACGGCAGCGCAGCAGCGCAGCTGGAACTGATCGTGCGTTGGACTGCGCCGCGCCACGAACATTCGGTTTGCTGTCTGGAAACCGAGGGGCCTCGAGCCGCTCGACTGCGCACGGCCAGGATCGCGGTGGAGTGTCTGCATTGGACGCGGCCTTTCGATGCCGCAGCGCCGTTGCGATTGCGCCGTTTACTGAAGACCCTGAATCCCGACAGCGTCCACGTGTGGGGACGGCAGTCGTTGCGGGCACTCGCACTGGTCGGCCGACGCTGGCTGGGACGGACCATCGTCAGCCGACCGTTGGCGGAGCCGAGCACCTCCCTACCGGCCCTCGACCGCTGGCTGTTGCAGCGCGTCCGCAGCGTGGTTGCCGGCGGTGACTTCGAAGCGGCGGCGTGCCGTAACTTGGGCATCGCGCTCGACAAAATCCGCGTCATTCCGCCGGGCGTCGACCGCGCCACAGCCCGCCGTGCGAGTCAATCGTGCCATGAACGCCGAATACTTTGCATCGGTGCGCTCGAGCAGCGGAATGCCTTTCGCGATGCCATCTGGGCCTTCGACATTCTCCGCTACGTCTATCCCGATGGGCGTCTGACGGTGGTGGGCGCCGGGTCGCAGCAGCGCACCTTGCAATGGTTCGCACAGTGCCTCGAAGCCGGCGAGCAGGTGGAGTTCTTGGGAGAGCGCGACGACGTTTCCCCCTGGCTGTCGCAGGCCAGTGTTTTCTGGTCGCCGTCCCCCGTGCCGCGGCCGCGGCAAGCGGTGCTCGAAGCGATGGCGGCCGGGCTGCCGGTCATCGCTGCCGATCAGCCGTGGACCCGCGAGGTGATGGCGGACGGCGTCACCGGCTTCCTCGTCCCGCCCGGCGACAAGGTGGCCCTTGCCAAGCGGACCCGCGAGCTGCTCGCCGACGCCGACCGCAGTCGGGCCCTCGCCGCTGCGGCACAACGTCATATCGCCCAGCATCATTCCGGCCAGGTCATCGGACCGCGTTGGTTGCATTACTACGACGAGCTGGGGCGCTGACCGCGGCGCGCTAACGGTCCGGCCTGCCGCCGCTCTCCAGGGCCTTGGTCAAACGCTGAATTTCCTCGGCCCGGCGCAGCAGCCAGTCGATCGACCAGATGCGGTGTAGCCGCCAACCAAGCCTGGTCATCACTTCGTGCCGGAGACGGTCCCGATCGCGGGCGGTCGTCGCCTGACGGTAGCTCGGTCCGTCGAATTCGACGCCCAGGATGAATCGCCCCGGCTGCTTGGGGTCGACCACGGCCAGGTCGACGCGATAGGCGGCGTAGCCAACGCGGGGCAGCGCCGTGTACCCCAGCTCAGCAAGAACGCGGCGAACGTCGGCTTCTAAGCCGTGGGCCGCCGCCGCGTCGGCGCGGGGAAGGGGATCGGGCCGCAAGGCGGCGAAACCGTGTTCGGCGTAGTCGAGATACTGTTGCAACATTTGCAGCCCGGCGGTCGTGGCCTTGGCAATGTCATGAGCGCGGATCGAGCTGACCACAACCAGTTTCTCTTTAGCGCGGGTGATGGCCACATTGAGCCGCCGCTCCCCCCCTTGGCGATTGAGCGGCCCGAAGTTAAGCACGATCTTGCCCGATTCATCGCGGCCATAACCGACGCTCAGCACAATGATGTCGCGTTCGTCGCCTTGCACCGTCTCGAGATTCTTGACAAAAAAGCCGTCGAGCCGGTCGTCTTGGAGAAATCGCTCCAGTTCGGGATCCTCGGCAGCGCGGCGCTCGAGTTCTGCTTCGATGGTCGCCATTTGCGCAAAACTGAAGGCGATGACGCCCAGCGATTTGTCCGGCCGACGGCGAAAATGCTCGACAACGAGATCGGCCACGACCGCAGCCTCGCGGGGATTATCGCGGCGATCGCCGCGCCGATAACAGCCGTCGGGCACGTAACGGAAATGCACGCCCAATTCCGCGTCGTCGGCCACCGCTCCGGGAAAAGTGACGAGGCGATTGTCGTAAATTCGGTCGTTGGCGAAAGCGATGAGGCTTTCGTGCCGGCTGCGATAGTGCCAACGGAGCCATTGCTGCGGCAAGCCGGCCCCCAGGCAAGCGTCCAAGACGCTCTCGAACAAACCAGGGTCCTCTTCCTCGCGCTCGTCGCCGTCGTCAGCGCCGAGGTTCTGCTGGAAAAAGGTCGTCGGCGGCAGCTGACGATTGTCGCCCGTTACGACGATCTGTTTACCGCGCACAATCGCCGCGATCGCGTCTTCGGGGACGATCTGCGAGGCTTCGTCAAAGACAACCAGGTCGAACACGAGGCGATCAGGGCGGTCGGAGAGGAATTGGCTGACCGAGAGCGGGCTCATCAACAGACACGGCTTGAGCTGCAACAGCAGCGTCGGTATCTCGTCGAACAGTTGCCGCAACGGCCGGTGCCGGGTTTTCTTGTGGGCCTCCTTCAGCAACAATGCCGCTTCCGCCTCCGGCAGCGGTCCCGAGAAGCGTGCCCACTGCCAATGCACCCGTGCCGGGCCGGCTTCCAAGAGCCGACTATCGAGTTCCCGAAACTCTTCCAGGAGGCGTTCATGGTCCTCGCGGCGGAAGTTGGCCAGAATCGCGTCTCGTTGAAACACCCATTCCAGCCACTTCCCCCAGAACGCCTTATGGAACAGTTCCACGATCGGGGGGTCGTTCCCTTCCCAGGCCAGTACGGCTTGCCAGAAAGTGTTCAGGCCAAGCCGGGCCAATTGCTCCGGCAACCGGCGCCACTCGATGGCATCGGCTAGTTCGCCGATTCGCTGGCGCAACACACCTAGATGATCAAGCAGTGCTTGGGTTGGCTGCTCGCGCCATGGTTTGCCCTCGAGCTTCGGCCCCGGGGCGTCGAAACGATGCTCCACGATCGCCACCGCCTGGCGAAAATGATCATGGTTGCTGCGAAGCTCGCGGAAGCTCGGCGGGGCCTGGTCGCCGGCCGCCACGGCGAGCAAGACCTCCGCTGATGTCGCGGCTTTGTCTTGGGCCGCTTCGTTCCAGAGATCGCGAAACTTCCGGGCCCAAGCTGTTTTCCGCTTGAGGTTCTCCCAGTCGGTGTCCGGCCCAGCAAAGAGCTTGCCGAACCTTGCCCGCAGTTGCTGACTCTCGGCCTCTTGCGGAGTTTCGGCCGCGAGCAACGCCTCGGCAGCGCGGAGGTCGGCGGCCACACCGGCCAAATTGACCGGCGGCTGCGGTGCGGCCTGGAGCAAGGGGTCGGTGAGCGCCGCCAACGGATTGAGCCGGGCCTGAAGTTCGCGGGCGTAGCCGATGATAACCGACAGCGCCGTTTCCTCAAGGGCCGAGCCGCCGGGCACTTGGCTCATCGGCAGCAACTCCGCCAACGCCTGCGTCTCGTGCCACCAAGCCCCGAACGATTCTTGAAGGCGATTCATGGCGGCCCGGACCTTTTCGCCCGGTGCGCCGCTGCACAGGGCGTCGATGAATTTGTCCGGTAAGGCTGGTTCGCCCAACTGCCGCAACAAGTCGAGGGCTTCCGTGGCGACCTTCAGCGCTTTCTCAGCAGCCTCAAGATCGGTCTCAAGCCCCCGCTCGTACTTGCCGAGTTTCTGCCAGCGCTGCGGGCTTTCCGCTTCGAGCTTGGCTCGCAGGACTTGCACGTCGCGCCCCACCACGACGTCCTCTTCGACCGTCGGCGGCAGCGTGTGCGTCCGGCTGCGGCGCACCAGCGAACGACGATCGCGGCGATACTGCCCGTTGAACCAGCGAAACCAACTTTGGTACGGTCCGGCGTAGCCCGCGGCGATTCGATCCAGCTCGAGATCGAAAAAACCTTCCGTGTAAATCGCCAGCAAGCGTTGGCGGGCCGTGCGGTACTTCGTAAACTCGGGCCGCGCCGCCAGGATCACGGCCTGGGCCGCGTTCCGATGACTGGGATCGGTCAGCCAGGCGCGTTCCGGGGGATACTCGGAGTGACATAGATGTGTCAACCGGAGAAACAATTTCAGCGTCTGCGGTGCCGGATCCGTCCCCTCGTGACCGGGTACGACCGATGGAATGGCCCCCTCGCCGGTGGGCAGCGTCAGTCCCAGCCATCGTTCCAAGGTGCGGAGATCGCTGTTCCAGCTGGGCAGGCGTTTCTGCGTATCGGCAGCCCAGCCCCGCAGCCGTTGCTGCAAGGCCAGCAGCTTCGCACCGGCCTCATCCCCCGGCGCCAACCATTCCGCCGCCCGCTGCCAGACGGCGGTCAACCGTTCTGCCGCTCCGGCTGGTTGCTTCCAAATACTGGGGCCGTACTTGGCAGTTAACGGCGCTCGCCCCTCGCGCAGCCGTTGGTAGTGGTCGGCCGCCGCGTCGATGTCGCGCTTCAGCGACGCGAGGTCGTCGGCCAACAGCCAGGAGACCGGCACCGGACCGGGGCGGTGGTCGAGCAAGTCACCCAGTCGAAGAAACCATTCGACCGAAGCGGCAACGTGGAGCTGCGCCGCCAATTTCTCCGCGGCGGCCAACGTCTTTTCGCCCCAGGACCGAGCCTTGTCGAGCAGGCCGATGATTTCGTCGCGAAGCTGAAGCGTGAAGCGTTCGGCCTTGAAACCAAGCCAAGGGTGATTGGGCGCCGCGCGGATGGGCCAAAGCGCCTCGGCGCGGTGCAACATCTGCGTCAGTTCGTCGAGTTTGACACTGTTGATTTCGTCGATGACCAAGCCGGAGCCGACCGCGTTGGGCTCGCGCGTCAAGGGCACATCCAGCGGCAACGTGGGCAGGTCCTGCCACCGCGGCAATTCGGCCAGCACTTCCCAGGCCGACTTGCCGAGAGGGTCCCGGCGCCGGTGCAACGCTTCGACGTAGCTATTCAACTGCCGCTGTCGTTGCCGGAGGCGCTGGCTCTCGTCCGGCGGCGGCTCCGTTGGCGTTTTCCGTCGCAGTTGCAGACAACGTGCCAACTCCGCGACGACGGCGCGCTTGTTGGCCTTGTGGCTGTGAAGTTCCAGCAAGTAGTCTCCCAGGCCGGCGCGGTGCAGGCGCTGCTCCACGACCTCCAAGGCGGCCATTTTCTCGGAAACGAACAAGACCTTCTTGCCGGCGGCGATGCGGTCGGCAATCAAGTTGGCAATCGTCTGACTCTTACCGGTTCCGGGCGGACCGATCAACACGAAACTGGCATCCTGAGCGGCGAGGGCCAACGCAAGCCGCTGGCTGGCGTCGGCATCGAGAATATGAGTCGCCGACGCCGGATCCTGGTCATCGAGTTGTTCCTCCCGCACCGGTGTCGGCGGTTTGACCAAGTTCGGCACCCCGGCCAACAGCTGCACAAGCGGATGTTCCTGGATGCGGGCGGAGTTTTCGTGCAAATCCTGGTAGATGACTCCCTTGTGGAAGGAGAACGGAGCCAGAATCGCCTCCCGGCTCACCCGCCAAGGATCTAAGCCACGGATTTCCTTCTCAACCGCCTCCAGATAGGAATTGAACGAGTCCTCTTCCCATTCCAAGGGAGCGGCGGGCAGGGCGAATTCGTGGTCGAGTTTCAAGCGCGCAACCAGGGCGGGGTTGAGCCACGGGTCGTCTTCCGTCGCTTCGAGCACGAAGGGGTCTCGGAGCGAATTGCGTTTGAGCTGCACCGGCACGAGCAGCAACGGCGAACGCATCCTCTGTTTGTCGGCGTCGAGCCATTCCAGCACCCCGCAGGCGATGTGCAAAATGTGCAGGCCGCGCTCGCGAAAATCGGCTCGAGCGCGCCGCAGCAAATTGGCCAGCGTCGCCAGCAGTTTGCCGCGATCGGCTTCGGTTGTGAGCAGCTCCGTCGCTTTCGGTTCGTTTCGGCTGGAACTGCGCGACGGGCGGCGCGGGGCGGCGTTGGGAACGGCGGAGCCATCGCCCACCGCCGCTTCAACTCGATCGGGGCTGTCGCGCCTGGTAGGGCCGTCACTGGCGGCCAATGGCTGCCTGTCTCCTTCCCCGTCGGCGGGCGCGGCGTCGGCAGGCGCCGCATCGGAGGGCGCTAATGCCGGCGGCAGGTAAAACGTCCACGAGGTGGTCGACAACACCAGGCTGTTGAACAATGGGGCTGCGCCGGGCTGGACGATTTCCAGGTAAGCGCTGCGTACGGGACGCAATCCCAGTAGCGGATTGCGCCGCGTCAAGTCAATAAGATTGTTGCGCCAGCGCGTCAGCGCCAGATCGACCGGGGAGCCAGCCATGGATCAACTCAGGTGAGACCACGTGTGAGGCTGCGCTGCGGTCCAGTATAATCATCCTTCACACCAAGGGAAACGTCTGCTTCCATCGCGAGAACGACCGATGCCCCAACCGCTTCGCCACGTGTCCGCCGCGAGCGTCATCACCGGCTGGGATTTCAGCACGAGCGGCGTGAAATGCCTCGCTTTCGATATCGACGGCAACACGCTCGCCAAGGTCTTGCTGCCTACCGATCTTTGGACCAAAGGCGGCGTGTCCGAGCTGAACTTGCTCCAGCTCGAGGGCCAAGCCCGTGCCAGCGTTCGGGCCATGGCCAGCCGTTTGCGGTCCCTCGGCAAGCTGTCGGATTGGGTCGCCGGCGGCATTTCGGCGACGCACCACACGGCTGGCCGCATCGACGCCGACCGCAATCAAGTTCGCCGCGCGATTTGCTGGAACGACCAAAGCCTTGCCAAGTACCACCAAATTGGCCTCCAGCGGCTGGGTGGTCAGAAAAAGGTCCGGGAATTGATCGGCGGGCCTTGGGCGGTTCGCTACAGCCTTTCGCACTTGGTCAAAGACGAAGCAACTCTGGCCGTTGACGACTGGCGGCGGACGCGCTGGATACTGCCGCACGGCTCTCTCGCTGCCGGTTTTCTGACAGGCCGCTTCGACGTGTGCAGCATTTCCTCGGCGGCGTCGACCGGTATTCTCGACCTGCGGTCGGGCCAATGGCAACCAGCGATGTTGGCCGCGATTGCTAACGAAGAACTACGCGATCTGGCCCGCCGACAATTGCCCGCGATCATCGACCATTTCGAGCCGATCGGACCGTTATCCGAATCGGTGGCCCTCGATGCCGGTCTCGACCAGGCAACCCGACCACTGGTGTTCCCGACCTCCGACGACCAGCAAGCCGGCCTCGTCGGAGGCGGCGCCGTTGACGCCGGTCAAATGGCGATCATTCTAGGCAGCTCGGCCGTGGTCAATTCCTCGTCGAGTCAGTTGCCGAAGACCGACCATCTCGACGCCATGCGCCTCAACTGGGGCCCCTACCTCTGGATGCGCTGCTACACCAACGGCGCCCAGTTCGTCAACAAGGTCGTCGGCAACAAGCCGAATTGGGAAAAACTCGAAGCACAAGCCCGGGCCGTGCCGGCGGGGTGCGGCGGGGTGAGCGTGTTGCCCTTTGTCTATTCCGAACCTTCCTTGGGCGTGACCGAACGGCGGTTCCGCTGGCGGCCGCGCCGGCCGTCCGCTCCGGGCGTCAAGGCGCGGGCCGCCTTGGAGGCATTGGCTTACCTCATTGCCTTGGGCGTTCGCCAGCATCAAGCGGCCGGGCAAAAATTGAAGCGCATTACCGTTTCCGGCGGAATCGCCCGCAACGCCCTCATGTGCGAAATCCTCGCGACGGTCCTGCAACAGCCGTTGTATCTGCTCCGATCCGATGAAGGGCCGGCGTTGGGTGCCGCCGTCACGGCCCTGGCCGCGCTGGAGAACCACCGCCGCAAACTTCGGGGCGAATCTGCCGACTATACCGTGGCTGATGCCGTCGCCCAAATGGTCAAGTTTCGCGACGAACCCGTGCAACCAAATCCGGCCTGGCGGAAGGCCTACATCCAGGGTTTGCGGGATTTCGAGAAGGCAATCAAGGGCTAGGGCCGGCGCCGCCGGTACAACTCGAACACCTTACCAATCTTCCGCAGCGGGATTCGAGCCAGAGGCTTGAATTAAATTTTTTCACTGAAGTTTCGGCGTACTCTTGAAAGGGGCACGTGGATTTGGCGGCAACGCTCATGACGTCTCTTCA
>JANWVS010000670.1 GCA_025056835.1 Gemmataceae bacterium
CGCTGTTGCGGGAGTTCAATTGCCTGCCGATCATTGCCGAGGACCTCGGGGTCATCACGCCCGAAGTTGTCGCCTTGCGCGAGCGCTACCAACTCCCGGGGATGCGCGTGCTGCAATTCGCTTTCAGCGACAAGGCGACCAATCCTTACTTGCCGCACAACTACGAGGCTCGGACCGTGGTTTACACCGGCACCCACGACAACGACACCACCCGCGGCTGGTATCAATCGGCCTCCGAAGGCGAGCGGGATCATGTCCGCCGTTATCTCGGCCGCGACGGCAGCGACATCGCTTGGGATTTCATCCGCGCCGCTTGGGCATCCGTCGCCGAGATTGCCATCGCGCCGTTGCAAGACGTGCTCAACCTCGGCAGTGAGGCGCGGATGAACACGCCCGGACGTCCCTCGGGCAACTGGACCTGGCGCTTCCAGGCCGGACAGATCCACGGCTGGATCATCGCCCGTTTGCGCGAGTTGACGGAACTGTACGGCCGGGCTTAGCGTTTCTGCCGGGGTGTCGGCGCCACACCAGCCTACCCGGCCGACAACGTTCCCCTAGGCCTGAGTCGCCCCACCCTGTGAACTTTGAGGACCTGCATCATGGCACGCCTGCTTCTCACGACAACGATGGTTTGGGCCGCTACCCTGGGTCGTCTCCCGGCTGCGGATTGGCCCGCATGGCGCGGTCCCACCGGACAAGGCTTGTGCACGGAAAAGAACTTGCCCCTGACCTGGAGCGCCACCACGAACGTCAAGTGGAAAATCCAACTGGCCCACCAGGGGAATTCGACTCCCGTCGTGTGGGGCGACCGCATTTTCCTCACTCAGGCCAACCGCGGCGGCAGCGAACGCAGCCTGCTCTGCTTCGCCCGTGCCGACGGCAAACTCCTGTGGCAGCGGACCGTTTCCTACGCCGAGAAGGAACAAAACTGGAACGAGAACTGGTACTGCAACGCCTCCCCGGCGCTCGACGCCCAGCGCGTCGTCGCCTGTTTCGGCTCCGCGGGGTTGTATTGCTACGATCACGACGGCAACGAGTTGTGGAAACGCACTGATCTCGGACCATGGCAAGACCCGTTCGGCAACGCTTCCTCACCGGTGATCTATCGCGACCTGGTGATCCAATGGTGTGGTCCCAACCGCGACAAGGGCCGCAACTTCCTGCTCGCCGTCCACAAGGATACGGGCAAAACCGTCTGGGAACACGATGAATCGTTTGGCTCGTGGAGCACGCCGCTCATTGTCACCGTCGACGGGCAAGATCAACTCATCCTCGGCCAATCGCTGGACGTCAAAAAATTGCCGCAAGACCAATGGGGCATGCTCAACGGCTTCGATCCCGCTACCGGCAAACGGCTATGGCAGTGCCGAGGGCTGAGCAGTTTCAACTATACGTCGCCGTTGTTCGGCAAGGGCGTTGCCGTGGCGATGTCAGGTTATAACGGCTCGGCCCTCGCGGTCAAACTCGGTGGCACGGGCGACATTACCAAACAACGACTCTGGCTGCACGAAAAGAACACCCAGCGGGTCGGCTCCGGGGTGATCGTCGGCGACCACGTGTACATGATCGACGAAAACGGCACCCCCCATTGCTACGAACTGCTGACCGGCAAAGACCTGTGGAAAGGAATGAAGCGACCCGGCAGCGAAGGAACCTGGGGGTCGCTTGTCTACGCTGATGGTCGACTGTATTCGCTGATGAAAAACGCCGAAATGGTCGTGCTGTCGGCCAGCCCGAAGTTTCAGGTGCTGGCAATAAACTCCTTGGAGGACGGCGAACGGACCCATTCCTCGCCGGCGATTTCCAACGGCGACATCTTCATTCGGACG
>JANWVS010000671.1 GCA_025056835.1 Gemmataceae bacterium
CGGCGGGGGCACCACGGGCGGCGGCGGGCCGAACGGTTGCGGCGGACCGACGTTGATCTGAGGTGGACCTCCGGCACCCGGCCCAACGACCGGTCCCTGGTTGCGACAGACGCCGCCATAGGGTGTGATCTTCGGATCCGGATAGAGCCGCCCGGGCCGGACGGTGTCGAGCCAATTGCTCCACGGATGCGTGGAACAGCCGGCCACGAAGCAGAGCGCAATCAGCCAGCAGCGGCACATGACGTGTCCCGGGGGACTGGTGCTCAAAAACGATCAATTCTCGAGCAGCGGACCGAGCGCATCAAAGAGCGCTTCAATCACCAAGCTTACTTGAAGATAGCGGTCCAGGTGCATCTCCGCGTCCAAGCAGCGCCGTAAAACTTGCACGATTTGGTCCGGACGGAGCCGCCGTGCCAACGGTTCCACGAGGGCAATATCCTCCGCCGGGGCCGACAACGCAGCGCCCACAGCTAATGCCAAACAATCGGACCAGGCGTGAAGGAGCAACCGAAGCACTTGCCCGACGCGGCGTCGTTGTGCCACGGCCTCTTTACCTGCGTCTTCCGCAAACTCCGTGCATTCACGCGCCCAGCCCACGGAATCGATTGGCGGCCGCGCCAGGGCCGCTAACAGTCGATTGCGAAATTGCCACAGTGCCGGCTCGCGCAAATCCACGACTGCACCGGGACTGCCGGCAGCCAGTCGAACGAGTCGCGGCAAGAGCTGGGCATCGACACCTTCCAGCTTGCTGAGGATGTCGCGGACCACGTTCCCCGCCAGCGGCGCAAAGCGAATCACTTGACAGCGCGAACGAATGGTTGCCGGCAGACTGTGCAGATTGACCGCGACAAGGATGAACACCGACCGGGGTGGCGGTTCTTCCAGCGTTTTGAGAAAACAATTGGCCGAGGCCTCGTTGAAATCGTCGGCGTCGGCGATGATCGCAACCTTGCCTTGGCCGCGAGCCGATTTTAACGTGAAGCCGCTACAGAGATCACGCATCAAGCGGATCGGCAGTTCATTTTTCTCTTCTTTCGTTTCCGGATCGATCCAAGGACGGCTCAGGCAAAAGAAATCGGGGTGCGTCTCAGCTTCGACCAACCGGCACGCCTCGCACTGATCGCACGCTTCCAAGACCGCGCTGCTCCGTTGTTCGCACAACAGGGCCTTGGCCAATTCCTCGGCGAAAAGTTGCTTGCCGATGCCCGCGGGACCAACGAACAAATAGGCGTGCGCCAACCGCCCTTGCCGCCAGACACGGCGAAAGGCATCAATCCAACGTTCATGGCCTCGGATCTTCGACCAGGACATGCCAGCCACTTGCTCGCGGGGTAGGCTTGGCGGAGAGGTTGCTTCAGGTCGCCAGCAGCGGCGTCAGAGCATCACGCATAATGGATTGCATTGTATCAATCGGCGCCGTGGCATCCACGACGACGATGCTTCCTGGCCGACGCCGCGCTTCCGCGAGGAAACCGTCGCGAACTTTGTGAAAGAAGTCGGCGCCACGCCGCTCGAGTCGATCTGGAGGTCCGCGCCGCCGCCGCTGGGCTTCGTCGACGGGCAAGTCGAGCACAAAGGTCAGGTCTGGTTCAAGCCCCTCGGTGGCCAGACGGCCCACGTTCCAAAGCGCTTCGGGGTCGAGTCCGCCGGCGTGGCCCTGGTAGACAACGTTGGCCAGTAGAAAACGATCACAGACCACCGTCGCACCGGACTGGAGACTAGGACGTATGACCTCCGCCACCAGCTGGGCACGGCTGGCCATAAACAACAGCGCTTCACAGGGCATGGCGATGGCGTCGCCGTACTCGAGCAACAAGCGGC
>JANWVS010000672.1 GCA_025056835.1 Gemmataceae bacterium
ACGAGTTTCTCGTCCTCGAACGCGACAACAAAAAAGACAAGGATTGCCTCGTCCGCAAGATCGTGCAGATCGACCTCCGCGAGGCCACGGACATCAGCGGTGTCGAAATGCTGCCGCCCACAGCGTTGCCCAAGTCGATCCGTCCCGTCGGCAGGAAAACGTTCCTGGACTTGCTGGAACCGCGCTTCCGCACGGCGGTCGAAGAAAGTCCCAAATTTGAGGGACTGGCGTTCGGCCCTGACCTGCCCGACGGACGCCGTCTGCTGCTGGTCACCGTGGACAACGATTTCCACGCCCACGTGCCGACACGGATCTTCGCCTTCGGCATCGACCGGGCCGATCTGCCGACCTTCCGCCCCCAGGAATTTGATCGACCGTTCGCGGCAAACAAAGCAGAATAACCTCGTGCATCTCGACTGCCGCGCCGCGTTGGCACTCCGACGGCAGCGCCAGCAACGACAGAGGTGGTCGGTCGCGGCTGTCACTTTTCTCGTGGCACAGACCGACGGTGAAAACCTCGTGACACGGAGCAAGACTGAATAGAATAGGCCCATCGGCGTAAAGTTCGCCGTAAAGCCGTCGCGAGTCTCTGCCACTATACCACGAGGTTCACCATGAAACGTGCTGGGCTTAGCCTATTGTTCGTCGGCGTTTTCGCCGCCACGGTTCAAGCCCTCGTCGTCGCGCCGCCGCCCGGACCGGGACGACTGGCCCGGGCTGATGCCGTCGTCGTCGGCCGGATCATCGCCCATGAAGACCAGGACATCGAAGCCGCCTTCCCCGGCTCTCCCCAGAAAACCATGTTTCGCATCGCCATCCTCAAGGTGGCCGAAGGCATACGCGGCGCCAAGGAAGGGGCCACGCTCCGTGTCGCGTTCATCCCGCCACGACCGCCGCAACCAGGCGTACCGGTGCTCAGCGGCGGCGGCCGCATCAACCTCGATGTCGGACAGGACGGCTTGTTCATCCTCACCAAGCACCCGGACGGTTTCTATCAACCGCCGCAGTTCTACCACATCGTCGCGCGCACCAACACCAACTTCGACAAGGAGGTAGCCCAGGTCAAAAAGCTGTGCCGGCTGCTCGACGACCCGATGGGCGGGTTGAAATCGAACGATGCCGCGGAACGCCTGGAAACGGCCGCCCTCTTGGTCTATCAGTATCGTACCTTCATTCCCGGCCCAACCAAGCAGGTGCCGATCGACGCCGACGAAAGCCGATTGATCCTCAAGGCCATCGCCGAGGCTGATTGGAAAACGAAACGGAAGTTCGGCCAACTTCATCCCTTGGAATTGTTCCAGATGCTTGGGCTGACCGAGAAAGACGGCTGGCAGCAACCGCGGAACATTCGCAACGTCGAGGAACTGTATCCCCCCGCCCAAGCGTGGCTCCGCGACCACCCCGACTATCGCATCTTTAAGATCGTCCCCGCACGTTGAGCCAGGTTGTCGTAGCTGAGTCCGCCTGGCGTTAGAATACAATCGAGGTCTCGGAATTACCCTTTACGCAGCCGGACCGCAAGCTAGGGCTTTCGTGTTCCGGTCAGCTCCAGCACGGCCAGCGTCATCGTCAAAACGCCCGTGCGGATCGTCGGTTCCGGCACCGGCCAGTAGTGGGCCGAGTGCGTGGGCGGCAACGGCCGACCACCGCGGCGCGCTTCGTCATAGCGCTCCGGAGCGACCGAGCCGAGGTGCCAGTAAAAGGTCTTGACGCCCGCGAGGTGGAAACGGCTAAAATCTTCACCGCCCATCGACATCGCTCGTTCGATGACCTTGTCCTTGCCGAGGGCTGATTCGAACAGTTTCACGAAGC
>JANWVS010000673.1 GCA_025056835.1 Gemmataceae bacterium
ATCGGCGGTTTCGAAATCCTCGGGCTGCCGGATTTCGGTCGTCAGCAGGAAGTGCGTGGGCATCGCTCGATCCGTTTTGTCGTCGGCCAACTTCAGGACGCTTAGATCCACGACGCGAACCAACGCCACCGCCGCGGCCGGCTGTTGTTTTTCGTCCTTGGCCAATAGCTTGGCAACGACGCGCTCGCCAGGGGCGTACACGTCTTTGATCCCTCGGAGCGCGACGTCGAGCTTTTGCGTTTGCGGGCGATAAGTAAGACGTTCAGCGCAGGGCACAAAGGTGAGGCTGCCGTCGGCGTTGGTGATGATCTCAAAGACCGTGACGCGGTAGACGCCGCTGACGCCCGGCGCGGTTCGAAGCGTGAAAGGCGTCCGTCTGCCGGGAAAGGCCACGACGCGTTCCTGTTCGATGAGGCGGCCGCGGCAGTAAGCCCCAATCATCAGCATCCGACGCTTGTCGACACTGACGACCTCGCCTTCGATCGACGGATTGGCCAGCGGCTGGGTCAGGTGCAGGACAACGCCTTCGCTTTTGGCCGTCGGCAACGGATGCTTCCCCTGAATTCCCTGGGGCGAATCGATGGCGAGCTGGTAGCTTTTTCCGGCGAGAGGAGTAAAGGTGAATGCCCCTTGTCCCTGGTTAATTCCTTCCTCGTGATCGTCGTGCAAGGTCTCGACATGGGCCACCACTGCCCCCGATTGGTCGACGATGCGCCCCTTCAGCCTGGCCGGCCGGCCCAAGGTGTTGCGCACCTGGACATACACGCGGTTGGCCACCCCCTGCACGAGGTCGCCGCCCTCGGGGAAAAATTCCACCTGGAGCCGGTTCAACACAATCGGAATGGGACGCACCACCGTTTCCGGACCGGCGCCGTCTTCAAACTGGATCGCTATCGTACCCAGCCCCGATGGCATCTCACCGGCAGGCGGAAGTTTGAACAGCACCCGCACAGTTCCCTGGGCGTTGGTCCGCAACCCGCTATGGTGGTAAACGACTCGGCCGTCCACGGTCGCCGTGACGACCACCTTCTGGTCGGCCAAGGGGGCCCCGCCTTCGACGCGCTTGGCGCTCGCCTCGATCTCGACCGTTTCCCCCGGTCCATAGCTGCTGCGATGAAAGTTCAGCTCCTTGTTCAAGCGCGGCTGCTGCCACTGGCCGACGAGAAACGTCCGACGTTCCGTCGGAAAACGATTCTGCCCTTCGCTGACGCTGATCGTGTACTGTCCAGCGGCAAGGTCGAGCGGCACGAGCCACTCGCCGGCGCCGATGCCGCGGAGCGGTTTGCCGTCTGGTCCGTTGATGGGCCGACGCTGCGATCCCTCGGAGACCAGGGTGGAGGTCCCTTCGAGTTTGAAGATCTCCTGTTGGTTAGGGCCGATGATGCGGTAGATCAAGTGCAGCTCTTCCTCGGCCGGTTTGAGGCTGAAACGTTCCAGAGTCAGGGAGCGGAAGCGGACGATCTCACCGGGCCGATACATAGGCCGATCCGTCATCAGGTGCGTCAAGTATTCGGGTTCGTTGAGGTTGATCTCGGACCGGGCAAGGACGGCGCCATCGCGGCCGCGCACGGTCACTTGGGCGGTGGCGGTCGACGATTCGGGCGAGATCTCCAAAGGTTGCAGCTTGACGGTGTTGGCTTGCTTGAGATTGCGGAGGACATTCTGATAGATCAGGTTGTTTTTGGCGTCTTGAATAACGACTTCGGCGCGATCCACGGCGTCCAGGCTATTGGCAGGCGTAGTTTTCGCCAAGCCGGCGGCGGCCGGGGCGCTGCCCGGCCCAGGCGGCGCGGACGACTTGGGC
>JANWVS010000674.1 GCA_025056835.1 Gemmataceae bacterium
CCTAGTAAATGGTTTGATCAGCGACTGCGGCAAGATCGTCCGCGACGGTGTGGGGCCGATGGGCTGGTTTGATTTGTCGACTCTGAGGGAACCATATCGCTTGGAAGGCAAGAAAACGATGGGGTTGGAGTTAGCCGAACAACTCGGTTGGCGGTTACCCGACGTTATTCTGTATCCCACCGGCGGAGGCACCGGACTGATCGGCATGGACAAGGCTTTTGCCGAACTCCACGAGCTAGGTTGGCTTCAGTCGCCGAAGCGGCCCCGGTGGGTCAGTTGCCAAAGCGATGGCTGTGATCCCATCGTCCGCGCCTTCAACAAGGGCGCGCGTTTTGCCGAGCCGGTAGCAGAGGCGAGGACGATTGCCAGCGGCTTGCGTGTGCCGAATGCGGTCGGTGATTTCATGATTCTCGACGCCATTCGCCGCAGTGGCGGTTGGGCTGTCGCGGGACGAGAAGCTGCGATAACCCATTGGATGGCCCATGTAGCCCGCCGCGAAGGGATTGCGATTTGTCCCGAAACGGCCGTCTGTTTCGACGTACTTCAGCACTTGCGCGACGACGGCCGCATCCGCGCTACCGACGAAGTCGTGGTCTTCAACACCGGTGCCGCCCAGAAGTACGCTGAGGTGCTCCCCTTGACGTTGCCGACACTCGACACGCGACAGCCGATTCCGTGGTCGTCCCTGTGAATGTTAGACCAGCGTGACGATTGCCGATCGCAGACGGCAAACTATGTTAGACCTCAGGAGATTTCGCAAGGAAATGCCGATGGCTGCGAGGCTGCTTCATGCCGCGTCCGCTCCGCACGTTCACCGTCTTGCCGCATCTGCCAGGTCGATTACAAAGCTTACACCGGCTGGCGTACAACTTGTGGTGGTGCTGGAACCACGAGGCGGTTTCGCTCTTTCGCCGAATCGACGATGAGTTGTTTGAAAAGCTCGAGAACAGCCCGGTAAAGCTATTGGCTCATGTCGGGCAAGACCGGCTCGACCAATTGTTACGCGATGAAGGCTTCTTGGCACACATGGATCGCGTGACCCAGGCGCTGGACAATTACTTGAACGCCCGCACCTGGTTTCAAGAAACCTACGGCCACATGGCGGCGAGTCCTGAGGCGCTGGCCGAACGCTATCGGGTCGCCTATTTCTCAGCGGAATTCGGCCTGCATGAAAGCGTACCGATTTACTCCGGCGGCCTGGGGCTGTTAGCAGGAGATCACCTCAAGTCGGCGTCCGACCTGGGACTTCCGCTGGTAGGCGTCGGTCTCATGTACCGCGAAGGATATTTTCGCCAATACCTCAACGTCGACGGCTGGCAACAGGAGCGCTATCCGGAAAACGACTTCTTCAACCTGCCGTTGATTCCGGAGTTGAAGCCTGACGGCACGCCCCAGCTCATCAGCGTGCCGATGCCCGACCGCGAAGTTTGGGCTCGGATTTGGCGGGTGCAAGTCGGCCGGGTGCCGCTCTATCTGCTTGATACAAACATCCCCAAAAACAGCGCCGACGATCGCTTGATCACCAGCCGTTTGTACGGCGGCGACCATGACATGCGCATTCGGCAAGAAATGATCCTTGGTATCGGCGGCATTCGCGCCTTGCGGGCCTTGGGGAAACAGCCGGCCGTCTGTCACATGAATGAAGGACACTCGGCGTTTTGCGGACTGGAACGTATCCGCATCTTCATGGAGGAAAAAAATCTCGATTTTGCCACTGCCCGCGAGGCTGTCACCGCCGGCACCTGTTTCACCACTCACACGCCCGTGCCGGCCGGCAACGATGTGTTTCCTCCCCAATT
>JANWVS010000675.1 GCA_025056835.1 Gemmataceae bacterium
AAAGGCAAGTCCAACGGTTAGCCATGCCCCGGCTGTTCGGTGATGGCACGAGTCGTTATTTTTCGAACGAGCCGAGCCGCTTTACGACCGACGCGAAAAGACGCAAAGCACAAATAGTTACGACGCCGACGGCCTGCTTGGCAGCCGGACGGACCGCTTGGGCCGAGTCATCACCTCCAACTACGGCACCAACAGTACAGCGCGGCGACATCGGTGCTGCGGTTCCTTGTGGGACTTCGCCGCTTGGTCATTGGGGCGCTGGTAGCAGCCATGGCTTCGGTTCATGGGCAATAGCTCGGGGAGCCGCCGCGGCCGACGATTTCCTTATCCGTCATCGGACTTCTTCCCAATCACGAAGTCTTCGGCACTCAGGCAAGCCGCGCTGTGCCGTTAGCCGTGTGCCAGCGTCAGCCGTGGGCCGTCGAGGCCATCGGTTGTCACCGCGGTGTAATGGAGTTTGCCCTCGCTCCACGGCAGGAGTTGATCGTCGTAGTGGGAGCTGCCGGGATGACCGGAAACGCTGCCGACTTCGACCCACCACAATCCCGCTTGCGGATCAGCGAGGTCGGCGACCATGCGAAAACCGGCCCCGAGCCAGGCGCCAAAGCTGGCGTCGGGAGTGCTGCTGTTGACGGTGTTGCCGTCGCCGGAAAGAGGCAAACCGCTGCGGTCGAGCAGCTGGCCCAGGTCTCCTCGTCCGGAGAGGAAGTGCTTTTGCAGGAGCACATGGAGCTTGCCCCACTGCCATGCGGACGGCTCCGGGCCAAAGCGGGCGGCCAAGTCGTCGAGCGCCGCCAGAAACGCAGCACGGATGGCGGTCTCGCGGGTCCGGTGCTGAAACCAACCGAGGTCGTCGCCCAGGAGTAAGCGCAGGGCCAGACCGCCGACGTTGGCCGCGACAAAGCCCGCCGTCTCGTGCGGAAATCGTTCCTGCGCCACGGAAAGGCACCAGTGCGTGAAAAAGACATTGAAGATTGCCGCGGCCGCGGACGTCGCTTCGACGTGGCCGTTCCACTCGCGCAGCGTCGCCACGGCCTGCGCGATCCGCGGGTCGTCGTCGGCTTCGAGCACCGTCAGCAGCGCCGGCAACGCAGCGCAGCAGCGGCCGGAATAAACGTCGAGCTGCATACGGCGGCAATCATCGCGGCAGACGCGCGGCAGTTCCTCCAAGAGGTTGCGAATCCGCCAGGCTCGGTAACCTCCCGACCAGGTGCCTGACAGCGGATACGGAAAGTCGTCGGGGGCGGTGCGATTGTTTGCGGTAACGACGTACCCCCGCGGCGGATCGTTGACGTGCGGCAGGTCGTCAAACGGGATGTAACCTTGCCACTGGTGGGCCGGATCCCACCCTGGACGATAGGCCCGGTCCCAGTTGGTGCGGATGGGGATGCGGCCGACGCATTGGTAGCCGATGTGGCCTTGGTCGTCGGCAAAGACGACATTGAAGGTGGGCACGTGCCAGGGCCGGGCGGCTTCGCGCAGCTCGGCGCAGCTGCGGGCGCGGTTCATGCCGAGCATGGCGGTGAGCCAACCGCATGGCTCGAACCCGACCCACCGCAGCGACACCGGCCCTGTGCCGCGCGCCGGGGGCGGAAGCACTTCGTCAACGATGGGTCCGTTTCGTGAGGCGCGGATCGTCTTGACGACGGCCGCCGCGCCCCGCACGCGGATTTCTTCGCGGCGCAATGCAGCCGGGTCCCAGCGGCCGTCGTACAGGAAGCAATCCGGGTGGGCCGGGTCGGTCCGTTCCTGGTACAAATCCCGAAGCGAACAGATGTTGTTGGTAATGCCCCAG
>JANWVS010000676.1 GCA_025056835.1 Gemmataceae bacterium
TCAGCTGGCCCCAAGCCCGCGCCATTTCCATGAGAATGGCGCAACCGGTGGCGTTGTCGGCCGCTCCATTGTAAATGTTGTCGCCGCCGGGGCCGGCTTTACCGACGCCGAGATGGTCCCAATGGGCCGAAAACAGCACCGCCTCTGAGCCAAGGGCCGGGTCGCTGCCGGGAACGATGCCGAGGACGTTCTTCGTCAAAATTTTGCGCATCGTGGTCGGAATGTGGCCCCGGATGCGGACACCCAAGGGGACGGCTTTGAAGCCCTTGGTGTCGGCGGCTTTGAGGGCACCGTCCACGTTCATGCCGTTCAAGCCAAGCAGGCGATCCCCGGCCTTGCGCGACAGCCAACCCGCGAATGCCAAAGCCGGCTCGTCGGCCTTGCGTTCGAGTTGGGCGCCGTCGAGTTTATTGACCACCGCATACGGGTAGCCTGCGGTTTCGTTGGTGTGAATGATGAGCATCGCTTTGGCGCCGCGGCGGGCCGCCTCTTCAAAGCGGTACGTCCAGCGACCGTAATAGGTCAGCGCCGTGCCGCCGAAGAATTTAGGATCGTCGGACGGGGGTTCGTTGGTGAAAGCGATCAGGACCTTGCCGCGGACGTCGATGCCGGCGTAGTCGTCCCAGCCGAACTCCGGGGCCGTGATACCGTGGCCGACGAAAATCGCCTCGGCATCGAAGTCTTCGACCGGGCGCTGCGTTTTGCTGGTGCCGGCAAAATCCTCTCCGAGCGTGAACGAAATCGTCGCTCCCTGCTTGGCGGCAACGAGCGTTGCCGTGCCGGCCGTGGCGACACCGATCAGCGGCACAGTCTGGAAATACGTTCCGCGTTCGCCGGCCGGGTGCAGCCCCGCCTTGGCAAAACATTCGGCAATCGTGTGGATCGTCCGCTCTTCGCCCGGCGTGCCGATACCACGGCCTTCGTAGCGATCGCTGGATAATTCCTTGACATCGGCGCGGATGCGCTCGGCGGAAAAGAAGGGGGCAGTCGGCTCACCCGCCGGGATCCTCATCGCGATGACGACAGCAACCAGTGCACAAACCCAACTTCCCCTGCGCGACGGCATGAGTCAATCTCCATGGATGGACGAATTCGCGACCCCCAGGCCAAAGGTCACGGTATCCTATCGTTCACCGCAGCCATTTGAAGGCGACGAGACCCGTCAAAAACACAGCGCTGAAAACGAGCAAGACGAACGGCCAGACCCGCGGTTGCGCCGGTGCTGCCTCGCCGTGCTCTGAGGCGTCACGATGCTCTCGCAGCTCGCGACGGAGCCGATAGCCGGTCCAGCCGGCGAAAAAGTTCGCGACGCCGGCCACCATCTCCAGAAAACACCCGCAGCCGTTCATCAGCGCCACGACAACTTCGAGGATCTCCATGGCCGGTCGTTCCTCAACCGCGCCCGACAAAGGGCATCTTGGTCGCCATGACCGTCATGAACAACACATTGGCGCTGAGCGGAAGACTGGCCATGTACACCACCGCCCGGGCGACACAATCGACATCCATCGTCGGCTCGGCAAGAATCTGGCCGCTCGCTTGCAGCACGCCGGCCTTTTGCTTGGCAGCCATTTCCGTATCGGCGTTGCCGATGTCGATCTGTCCGCAAGCGATGTCATAGCGGCGGCCGTCCAGGGCGACGGACTTCGTCAAGCCGGTGATGGCGTGTTTGCTCGCCGTGTAAGGGGCCGAGTTGGGCCGCGGAGCGTGAGCGGAGATCGACCCGTTGTTAATGATCCTGCCGCCGCGCGGCGTCTGGCTTTTCATCAGCCGAACTGCCTCTTGCGTGCACAG
>JANWVS010000677.1 GCA_025056835.1 Gemmataceae bacterium
GTGGAAGCCACCGGCGAGTTTGTCCTCAATGCCGCGGTCGGCGAGCTGGCAACGCAAGTCAATCTTTCCTCCAAGGAACTGCCTCCCGGCGAAAGCGAGGTTGATCTGACCGGTCTGACGCTTGTGCCGTCGGTACGAGTTCGGCCGCCCCGCATCGCACAAACGCCGATAACTTTCGAATGCAAGCTGTTCCAGATCGTATCGTTGGGCGACCGTCCCTTGGCCGGCAATTTGGTGATCGGCGAAGTCGTCATGATGCACGTGGACGACTCCGTACTCGACGCCCGCGGTCGAATCGATCCCCACAAGTTCCAAACCATCGCTCGTCTGGGCGGCGATTGGTACTGCCGTGCCACAGACCTTTTTTGCTTACCACGGCCCACGTAGCGCTTCGTTGGTCTGGGTGAAGCCATGGCCGCGAACCGGCGTTACGGATTGGTCATCGGCAGCGGCGCCGACCGCTCTTGACAGGCTGAACGCTTCACGCTGGCTCGTGCTCGCGCTGCGCCAAAAAAGCACCGGCATCCGGAACAAATGGGAATAAGCGCCTCGCAGCCACAGCGTCCAAGGGGCTGCCGTATTCGCATCCCTCGAAGGCTTCGGCATATTCCACGCGGCGCCCCCGATCGGGACCATAACACGCCGACAGAACGTGGCGAAAGCGATCCGCCTGCTGCCGTAAGCGATCGCGCACCTGCTGTTCCAGCCATAGACGGCGGTCGGAGGCATCCTGCGGTACTTCGTGCAAGATGCCGACGTTGTACGGCAGCCACTCAAAGAACTGCGACTGGTGGCAACACAACATGTGGACGATTTTGTCCAACACAGCGCCGACGTCGACGGCCACACTAGGCGTAAAAGGGTATGGGCGAACGAAGGTATCAGGAAGATAAGCGATGACCGGATTCTTAGCCAGATGTTTCACTCCCGGCGCGACAGCGGGCACAGTCACCATGTACGCTGCATCCTGAACTAATTGGCTCGTGTACCGATGATCGGGATGGTAGTCGTTGGGCCGATGCGTGAGGATCAAGTCTGGTTCGAAACGGCGGATCAACCGGATCACGGCGGCGCGGTTTTCCAGCGTCGGCAGTAATTCACCATCATGGATCGGAAAAATCTCGTAGGTGGCGCCGATCACTGCTGCTGCGGCGTTGGCTTCGGCGAGACGGCGGCGGGCCAAGTCGGGGCCTGTACGCTCATGGTGCCCGGCGTCGCCGTTGGTAAGGCTCACCATGTGGACGACATGGCCATGGTCGCGGTACAACGCAGCGGTCCCGCCGGCCGCGTAGTCGGCATCGTCTGGGTGGGCGCCGATAATGAGCAATCGCAACGGCCGCTCCGACATCATTTGCGTGTCTCCGCGGTTGACCCTGCCCTCGCCATAAGCCGCCAACAAAGATCCGGAGGTCGGTCGTTAGGTCCTTCCTATCTCCCCACCAGCGCAGGTCAGCGCTGATGTTTCTTGAATGTTCCCGGCGGTACGGGGAAAATGGCGCCGCCGGGCGGCGGTACGCCCAAAGACTCGGCAAGAATGGCCGCCAGCGCTTGTGGGGCAACACGGTCTTCCCGTCGCCCGGCTTCGACGTCCGGTCCCATGACAATCAACGGCACATGCGTGTCATAGGGATGGGGGGAACCGTGCGTCGTCCGATAAGCGGCATTCTTTTCCGACGTCGCCGGGCCTGAGACGACATGATACGGCTGCGGTACAATCATGACGTCGCCGCTGTGGTCGGGATGGAACGACAGTCGGAGGCGCTCGAGAAGAGGATCGCCGGTCACAGTTGTATC
>JANWVS010000678.1 GCA_025056835.1 Gemmataceae bacterium
GACCTCGCGAGCGCCGGCGGGGAAACCCGGATAGCGAAAGAAGCAGCCTGGCGATCACCCGTTCCCAGCGACGCCGTCGGCTTGTGTCGGCGACGCGCGGCCGCTGACCGGCGGGCAGCCGACATTACTCTTGCATTTCTCGGCCGATTGACGATGATGAACATATCTCCCGGCGCGAACCAGAAGGACGCACTCGCTGTCCCTTGAAGCAAAGAAAGGAGGTGGAACGCTGCCGAAGGCCCTTGTTCTTCCCCCGGCCAAACCCAACAATGTAAGCTGAGCAGCGCCAAAAGCGCGGCGTACGACCAGACCGCGATGGGGCGTTGTCGGCCGTTTCCATGAGGAATCGATAATGAACATCTACAGCTCCCTCTGCGACGATTTCGGCATTTATGTGTACGTCAATACCAAGATGGAGCTTCCCAACAAACGCGAAACGGTCTTGCATTTCTTCGACAGTTTGCAAAAAACCTTTCCGCAAATGACCGACCTGGATTGCCGCGAGACAGGCGAATACGTCCTCGAGGAAGATCGGGAGCAAGGCAGCTATCGGTGGGTGAGCCTGGAATTGCGCCGCATTTGTTCGGGCTACATGAACCCGCCCACGGTCGAGGCCGCCGACCAGCAGCACGAACGCGTGCTGGAGATCATTCCGTATCATCTGGACCTCAGTGCCCTGGATTGCGAGGCCTTGGATGTCTTATTCGCCTTCGATTTTCTTTACACCGGCAACCACGATGAGGTGGTGGCCGAAGCCCTCGGCCGTAACACGCCGCTGGAGGGCCTGATGGACCTGCCCGGCGCCCGCGTGCTCAATTACGAGCCGGCGATCATGTTGGCCCTCGACGAGAGTTGCCGTCTGCAATGCCGGCTTAACATCGAGACGCGGACCAACGCCTATCAGCTGCGCACCGGCCAGTATCCCGAAGCGCCGATCAGCGTCTATTTCACGGTCCGCCAATACTGGGGCCGCCAAGGAACGCGGGCCTTCGGTGATTCGTACCGCCAACAACGCAAGTTGTGCCAAGAACTCGTGGATAGCCACGTCGTTCCGATGGTGGTGCGGCCGCTGGCGCAAACCATCGCCGAGAAGTAGTTCAGTCCCACAGCGGCTGAAACGCTTCCTCTTTGCCGCGCTGCTGGTGGATCGCCTCCATGAGCACCAGCAGCGCCCGGCAATGGGCGCGAAAGGCCTCCCGCAGGTCCCCGTCCGCCAAGGCCTTTTCGCCCAAATCGTAATACTGTTGGCTCAAGGCGAAGTCGGCGTGCCAGCCGTGGTCGCGAATGCGCTGCTTGAGGACCGCCAAGGCGCCGGCCAAGCGATGGATCATCTCCTTGTCGATGGCAAACGACGTCTGACGGTAGACCTGCAGCGGGCGCTCGTCGGCGTGTTCCTCCGCCGGACTCGGCTCGCCGTAGTTTTGCACCATGAGAGCCACGACCCCGGCGAGCATGGACAGGCCGGCGAGGATGAACACTGTCAGCGGCAACCAGCTGCGCTGCCATTCCAAGGCGATCCACACCGCCAGCACCGCCAAGGCGATGCCGGTCAGCAACAGCATCATCGGCCAGGGCAAGCCGCGCAGCCAACTTCCCCACGACTTCTTGGGGGAAACGGCCGCCGGCGCCGCGGCCGCCGGCG
This sequence comes from Gemmataceae bacterium, assembly GCA_025056835.1. GTDB lineage: Bacteria > Planctomycetota > Planctomycetia > Gemmatales > Gemmataceae > JANWVS01. The sequence continues at coordinate 1,643 of JANWVS010000678.1, forward strand.
CCGCCGCGCTCCTGCACCAACTCCCCGCCGCCGGGGGGGAGCCGCGGCTCCTCCTCCTCGCCGGCGCCGGCCTGGCCGGGCTCGGCGCGAGCGCGGCCGCGGCCGGCTGGCTCGCGCTGCGCCTCGCCCGCCG
>JANWVS010000679.1 GCA_025056835.1 Gemmataceae bacterium
TTTGCAGCGGTTGGCCATCCTCGATCCCCAAACCGCGCGCGAGCTTTCCTTACCAGCCGACGACAGCAAACCAGTTAAATTCGAGGTTCGCGCTGACCCGACCAAAGCCCCGGCACCTTTGCCCAGCTTTACTCCTTCGGCGACCTTGCCTAGCTCCAGTGACGCCGCAACGAAAGATTCCGCGACCTCACTGATTTCTCCCACGTCGATTCCACCGGCCGTTGCTAGTTCATCCGTCACGCCGCCGGAAAAACCGCCCGTCGTGATCGCCACCACGACTGGGACTAAGATGCCCACTTTTCGCGGCAAGGCCGAGCAAAACAATGACGACCCATTCGATTGGAGCAATCAGCGCCAGGTTCCGCTGGGCAACGGGAAACAATTGGCGTCGCAACTGTTGGCCCGCGCCAACCAAGAATTCGGCCGCCGCCGTTACAAGGAAGCCCGACTGTACTACGAGCAAGCATTCGAAGTCGACCAGAAAAGCACAGAGACAGTTCGCGACAGTTGGGCGTATTGTCTGCTCAGCGACGTGGTGAGTGCGCTGAAGCATCCCACGCTCGACGGGAAGACGCTCAATGAGCTTCAGCGCGACACCTGCAACGCACTGGCAATGGCCCAAGCGCAGCCTCTCGTAGTCGAAGGGCAAAAGGTGTTGCGCGAGATTGAGCGTCGGATGACGGCCATGACCGGTTCCGGCGCTGCAACGACGGCGCGCGTGGCTATCCAACACTTCGGGAAGAATACGCAAGGTTGGCAGGTTGCCGAAACGGCTAACTTCCGCATCTTTCACAATCAGCCCATCGACCTTGTAACTCGGGTGGCCGAGATTGCAGAAGCAACGCGATTAGCGATGAATCGCAAGTGGTTCGGCCACGACGGCGAAGCTTGGTCGACCAAATGCGAATTGGTGCTTCATCCCACCGCTGCGGAATACAGCCGCCAAACCGGCGTACCTCCGACCTCGCCGGGCCACTCGCGCATCGAAAGCGACCCGACGACACATCGCATTCTCGGTCGGCGGATTGATTTGCATGTCGATAACCCGGGCATGCTGGAAGCCGTGCTGCCCCATGAAACGACTCACTGTGTCTTGGCTGGTCAGTTTGGTCCGCATCAAGTGCCGCGCTGGGCCGACGAGGGGATGGCGGTGCTCAGCGAGCCGCTCGCCAAGATCGAACAACATAGGCAGAATTTGTCGCGAGCTGCCGCCGAAGGGCAGTTATTCGCAATCCCGGAGTTGCTCGCCTTGGACAATTATCCGCCGCCGCGAAGGATCAGCGCTTTCTACGCTCAAAGTGTTGCGCTGGTATCCTTTCTGGTGCAGCAGCGTGGGCCGACGACGTTTAGCTCCTTCGTGCGCGACGGTTTGCGCATCGGCTGGGACGCCGCTTGCCGTCAGCATTACGGCTGGGATTTGACCCAGTTGCAACAGCGATGGGAAGGGCACCTGCGGCTCGATAACGAACGCGTGGCGGCGGGGCGTTAGTCTCAATAGCCCCAATATCCGCCGATGATTCGCGGCGGAGATGCGATTGAGGAAATAAGTCGCTTGCCCGCGCCGGTTTCCGACCGAGTCGAACGACGCGCCATAGCACATGCACGTTGCGCCGTGACGCACGTCTTCACAAAGAACCCAGTTGCCATGACGAATAAGCTTTGGGAACGCCCGTTTTGACAGGCCGCGCGCGGCCGCTTATAATAAAACCGGCGTGTCCGGACGTCGAGGGTTATCGTGACGACTTGGACTCAGTTTTCTGAGCCGCCG
>JANWVS010000067.1 GCA_025056835.1 Gemmataceae bacterium
GTCGAATGAGCCATCAAAGCCCTCGCCGCGGCCAGAGCATACGCTCCTCCGCTGCCGATCGCCGCAACACCGTCCGTCGGCTGGATCACGTCGCCCGTGCCGCTGATGATCAGCAGATGATCTCGATCCGCGGCGATCATCATCGCCTCTAAGCGGCGCAAGACTCGGTCCATGCGCCATTCCTTGGCCAATTCGGTCGCGGCTCGCGGCACACTGCCTTGGAAATCCTTCAGCTTTGCTTCAAAGCGCTCCAGTAGAGCAAAGGCGTCGGCGGAAGCGCCTGCAAATCCGACCACGACTTTCCCACCGTGCAGGCGGCGGATCTTGTGGGCATCATTCTTCATGACGACATTGCCGAGCGTCACCTGGCCGTCGCCGCCGATCGCGACCTGACCTTGATGGCGAACGGCGAGAATCGTCGTTGCCCGGAGCTTGTTTTGCCACTTCATGGATTCATTTTTACCCTTAATTGCGCCCCTGGTTCCACGGCACCGGTCGGCTCATGATTCGTTGGGTCGTCTCCCTCTCTCTACCAGCCGATGCAACAGGGACATTTGCCGCCCAGCCAGTGGATCGTCGCTGTTGTCGTTGCCTCCGATTCCTGCCGCGCAGGACTGCGCCGCCAACTGTTGCCCACGGCCCCGGTCTTCGTCGCCCCTTCCAAGCCGTAATCCAGCTCATACCGCGGTGGTGCTCCGCCGGGACCTTTCAGGTAATGCTCCATCCATTGCAGCAAACGCAGGTTGTAATCAAGCCGCGACGCCGCCCGACGATTGCCGTGGCCTTCGCCGGGATAGAAGACCAAACGAACAGGAGCCTGGCCGCGAATCTTCAAATTACGATACATCTCCAACGATTGCGAGGGATGCACGCGCGGATCGACCTTGCCGTGGAGGATCAGCAGCGGCGTCTTGGCCTTCTCGGTATGATAAATCGGACTGCTCTTGAGAAAGTAGTCCCAATCGTCCCAGAGACGTTTGCGGTGATGCACCAGGAACATCTCTTCCGGAATATCAGTGGTTCCCGACTTGGAGATGCTATCGCTGATGCCCACGAACATCACGCCCGCCGCAAAACGATGCGAATAGTACGTGCTGCACCAAGCCGTGGCGTAGCCGCCGTAGCTGCCTCCCGTGACACCCACCTTCTGGGCATCGACCAGGCCGCCCTTGATCAGGTGATCAACACCGTCGACCAGATCGTCGAATTCTTTGCCGGCGGCGGCACCCTGCCCCAGCATCGAGAAATCGACCCCCCGCCCCGTGCTGCCGCGGTAATTCGGATAGAAGACCGCGAAACCGCGGGCGGCGCCGACCTGGCCGAGCGAATGGTAGAGCGTCACCCAGCCGTTCGATATGTGGGCTTCCGGACCACCGTGGACCGTCAACACCAGCGGATAACGTTGTCCTTTCTTTTCACCCAAGGGCCGAACCAAGATGCCTTCGAGCTTCAGGCCGTCGCGCGCCCGATAGTCCACGACTTCTTGCTCGGCGAACTGCATCAAGCGCAGCCAGGGATTGCTGTCGGTAAGACGCCGCGGTGTCTCATCGCCCGGACCCTGCACGAAGATTTCCGGCGGATGTTTGGGTGAATGGCCGATGTATGCCGCGGTACGGCCGTCGCGCGCCGCCACCAAATGGCTCACGATCGCTCCTCCCGGCGGCACCAGCGTGCGCTGCTCGCGGGCGGTCAGTTTTCCGTCGGCGGCAACGCCGATTTTCACGCTGCCGACCGTGGTCCATACGCCGGTCGCGGCAGTGTACAGGATCGTGTCGGCGTCTTTCCAGGCGATCGATTCGACATGACCCAAGAAATTGGGCAGGGCGTCGAGCCATGTCGTGCCGTCCACGGGTCGAACGAAAAGACGCCCCTGCATCGGATCATGCAGGTCACGCCCAGAAATCACCGCAACTTTCTTACCGTCCGGCGACCAGGCGACTTGGCCCAATTTGCCAACATTCTTCAGGCTCGTGGCGGTGCCGCTTTTGAGATCGACGACATTCACCTGACGGAACATTAGCCCATCGTCGACCAACGGTGTCGGCGCCAGCGCCACGGCGAGGGCGTCGCCGGCGGGCGACCAGTGTAATTCCGACGCCGAGCCGGTCAGCTTGAGCATCCGCACCGGGCCGGCCGGGTCGCCGACGCCCGCCACCCAAACGCGCACAAACGGTACGTCTTCCTCGTAGATCTCTTGCGAAAAGCCTTGTTCCTGTTGGGCCTTGCGCTCTTTCGGCAGCGGTTCGGTCGCCAGAAACGCGACCTGCTTGCCGTCCGGACTCCATGAGTACGCCTGAATATCGGTGCTGTGCGACAACACCTTCCTCGATTCGCCGCCGCGAAGGGGAATCACGTACAACGATTTCGCGGCGTCTCCCTCCCGCTTGGTGAGAAACGAGATGTGCGTCCCATCTGGGGTCCATGCGATCGCTTCGACGTTGACTTGACCGGTCACAAACGGCGTGCTGGTTCCCTTGGTATCGACGACGTGCAGCTCCGACCATGCCGGACCATCTTTTTCCTTGGGAAGCTGCCGCGGCACACTGAGCAAATAGGCCACGTGTCCCCCGCCGGGCGCGATGGCCGTTGCCGTCACCAACCGCAACTTCGCGACGTGATGCGGCGTAAACCGAGTATCTTGCGCGGCGACGGGCCTGATGATGCCCGCCATCAGCATCGCCGCCAACCCGCACACAACATAACGATGAGATCGCATCGATCGCCTCCCGAAGGCTCCAGGCCATGACGTTGGGCAGCACCTATGAGTCAGCATCATCATACAGAAGAACCGGCGGGCGGTCGTTTTGCCGGTCAAGCTTCGCATACAATACTCCCAATACTTCCGTTCCCCTCGTCCACCTTGGTTTCACAGCGAGGTACGCCATGTTTCAGCCAACTCATCGCCGAACGTTCTTGGGACAAGTCGCCCACACCGGTCTGCTCGCCGCCGCCGGCGAGTTTGGGTTCGTGGGAAGTTTACCGCCGCTGTCGGCCCAAGAGGTGCGACAGGCGCGCAATCTCGCCCGGGTGGCCGACGACCTTGAGCCGCTCGTGCGTTTGATCGAAGACACACCGCAAAGTCGCTTGTTGGAAGCCCTCGTCGGCCGTCTGCGAAGCGGCTTGACGTATCAACAACTGCTTGCCGCGGTGATGCTGGCTGGGGTACGCGGCATTCAGCCGCGCCCGGTCGGCTTCAAGTTCCATGCGGTGCTCGTGGTGAATTCGGCGCATCTGGCCAGCCTGGCCGCCCACGACCGTGATCGTTGGCTGCCGCTGATCTGGTCCTGCGACAATTTCAAACGCTCGCAAGAGCGCAACCGTCAAGAAGGCGACTGGCGCATGACCGCGATCGACGAGGCTCGGCTGCCGGCTGCGGCCCATGCCGCGTCGCGCTTCCGCGAGGCCATGGACCGCTGGGACACCGAGGCGGCCGACGTCGCCATCGCCGCTTGGACGCGCACGGCCGGCGCCAACGAGATCTATGAAGCCTTTTGGCGCTACGGCGCACGCGACTTCCGCGACATCGGCCACAAGGCGATCTTCGTCGCGAATTCCTATCGCACGTTGCAGGTGATCGGCTGGCGGCACGCCGAACCGATCCTTCGATCGCTCGCCTATGCCCTGCTCGATCATGGCCGCGACCCCAACCCCGCCACGAGCGATCTCGACGCCGACCGCCCCTGGCGCGACAATCTGCGCCGCGCCGCCCGACTCCGCCACGACTGGCAGCGCGGCCGCATCGCCTCCGACGCCACCGTCGATCTCCTCGCCGCGCTGCGCACGGCTACTCCCGGCGAGGCCGCCGAAGCCGTCGTCGCCCAACTCAACGCCGGTGTCGATCCGGCGTCGGTGTGGGACGCCATCTTTCTCATGGCCGGCGAACTCCTCATGCGGCAACCCGGCATCGTCAGCCTCCACACCGTGACGACGATGAACGCCCTCGCCTTCGCCTATCAAACGACCGCCAACGATGAGACCCGGCGCATGATGCTTCTTCAAGCCGCCTCCTTCCTCACGATGTTTCGCCGCCGCATGGAAACCAGCAACCGCCTGCCGCCCGTTCGCCTGGACAGCCTCGAACCGTTGCCGCCGACCGCAAGCGGGGCCGATGCCATCGATGAAATTTTCGCCGACATCAGCCGCGACAAGATGACCGCCGCCCGCAAGACATTGGCCGTGCTGCAAACGAACGGGGCCCACGCGGAGCCGTTGCTCGCCGCCGCTCGTCGCTTGATCTTCAGCAAAGGCAACGACTCCCACGACTACAAGTTCAGCTCCGCCGCCTTGGAGGACTTTTATCACGTCACTCCCGCCTGGCGCACACGCTTCCTGGCCAGCAGTGTTTTCTGGCTGAGGGGTTCCGGTTCGCCCGATACCGATCTCGTTCGCCGAATTCGCGCTGCCCTGTCGGCCCCATGAGCGGCGGCGGACGCGCCTGGCCGGGCTTGTTCGAGACCGTCCCAAAAAACGCGCGGCAAAATAGCGCGCCCCTCTGGAATTTCACGCCCCAACGCATAACTATGCGTGGATAGTCTCGCTACGATTCCGTAACTCAGGGAGCAGCTGATGACCCCGAAAGACGTTTTAACCCTCATCCGCGAGAAGGAAGTCAAGGCCGTTGATTTGCGGTTCGTCGACTTCCCGGGCACGTGGCAGCACTTTTCGATCCCGCCCGATCAGTTGGAAGAAGCGACGTTCGAGGACGGTCTGGGCTTCGACGGTTCGTCGATCCGCGGCTGGCAGGCGATCAACGAGTCGGACATGCTCGTGATTCCCCAGGCCGACACGGCTTTTCTCGACCCGTTTTGTCGCGAAACCACGCTCAACCTCATCTGCTCCATTCAAGATCCGCTGACGCGTCAGGACTACAGCCGCGATCCGCGCAACGTCGCCAAGAAGGCGGTCAATTACATGAAGGCGTCGGGGGTGGCGGATACCGCCTATTTCGGACCCGAATTAGAGTTTTTCGTCTTCGACGACGTGCGTTTCGACGCCACTCAGAACTCGGCCTACTACTTTCTCGACAGCGGCGAGGGGATCTGGAACTCGGGCCGGCAAGAGGCGGGGGGCAACCTCGGCAACAAGATCCGCCCCAAGGAGGGCTACTTCCCCGTGCCGCCGCAGGACACGCTCCAGGACCTGCGCACCGAGATGATGCTCAACCTGATCGCGGCCGGGATCACCATCGAGGCCCAGCACCACGAGGTCGCCACCGCCGGCCAGTGCGAAATCGACATGCGGTTTTCGCCGCTGGTGGAGATGGCCGACAAGGTGATGAAGTACAAGTACATCGTCAAGAACACGGCCAAGAAGCACGGCAAGACCGTGACGTTCATGCCCAAGCCGCTCTTTGGCGACAACGGCACCGGCATGCACGTCCACACGTCGCTGTGGAAGGGAGGAGTGAACCTGTTTGCCGGCTCGGGCTACGCCGGGCTTTCGGAGACGGGGCTGTACGCCATCGGCGGCCTGCTCAAGCACGCTCCGGCCATCTGCGCCTTCTCCAACCCGACGACGAACAGCTACAAGCGTCTGGTGCCCGGCTTCGAGGCGCCGGTCAATTTGGCGTATAGTCGGCGGAATCGTTCGGCGTCGATCCGGATACCGATGTATTCGGCCAATCCGAAGGCGAAGCGGATCGAGTTTCGCTGTCCGGACCCGTCGAGCAATCCGTACTTTACGTTCAGCGTGATGCTGCTGGCGATGCTGGACGGGATCAAGAACAAGATCAAGCCGGGAGAGCCTTTGGACAAGGACATTTACGATCTGGAACCGGAGGAACTGGCGAAGGTGCCGAAGACGCCGGGGTCGTTGGAGGAAGCGATCAACGCCCTGGAGAAGGACCACGAGTTTCTGTTGCAAGGCGACGTCTTCACCAAGGACGTGCTGGAGACGTGGATCGAGATGAAACGGAAGAAAGAGATCGACGCGGTGCGCCTCCGACCGCATCCCTACGAATTCTACTTGTACTACGACGTGTAAAAACGCCGTGGAAAGCCTGGCTACCCCCATCCCCCTGCGACGACCGAGCCTTGGTTTGACCGACGGGGAGGTCGACCATGGGACCAACCAGGAGGGTCCACAAGGCGAGCATGGCAATCCAACGGAATTCCATGGCGAACTCTCCGCAACGACGGGCCGCAACAACAAGAAGCAAGCCGCGTGCCGAGGCGGTGCAAACGGGGACGCTTCGCGCCCAAGCACCTGAAGCGGAAGGACTTTGCGAGCCGGCGCGGTGATTCGCGATGGCGGCAGGTGCTAAGGAAAGTCAACACGCGGCGGATCGGAACGTTGTCGGATTACAACGATTCGCTCGCCGGCGCGGTTGTGCCGTGCAAGTGGCGTAGGGCCTTGTCGGCGATGTCGGTGCGCCAGAAAGCTCCTTGGAAGGAGATTTTGCCGACGGCAGAGTAGGCATTGCGTTTGGCGTCGGCGAGCGTATCTCCCAAGGCGGTAACACCGAGGACGCGGCCACCGTCGGTGACGACGTGGTTGGCGTCGATCTTCGTTCCGGCGTGGAAGACCTTGACGTCGGGCATCCTGGCGACATCCTCCAAACCGCGGATCAGTTTGCCCTTGGCATAGGGACCGGGATAGCCTTGGCTGGCCATGACGACGCACACGGCCGGCCGGGGGTCCCATTGCAGTCCTTCGGCAAAATCGCTTAGGCGGTCCTCGGCGGCGGCCAGCAGAAGCTCGAAGAGATCGGTCTTGAGACGCATCAGCACCGCTTGGGTCTCAGGGTCGCCGAAGCGGACGTTGTATTCCAACAGCCGCGGTCCCTGGTTCGTCACCATGAGGCCGGCGTACAGCACGCCGCGAAACGGCATCCGGCGCCGTTTCATGGCGTGAATCGTCGGCACCAAGGCATGGGCTTCGACCTCATCGAGGATGGCCGAGGTCCCCAGCGGAGCGGGACAATAGGCGCCCATGCCGCCGGTGTTGGGACCGGTATCGTTGTCGAAGACTCGTTTGTGGTCCTGGGCCGGGGCCAGCGTGAGGATCGTTCGCCCTGCGACGATCGCCAGCACGCTCAGCTCTTCGCCTTCGAGACGTTTTTCGATGACGATCTGTCGTCCTGCGGCGCGGCCGAATTCTTCGCGGACCATAATGCGTTCGATGGCTGCCAAGGCCTCGGCATGGGTGTCGCACACGATGACGCCCTTGCCGGCGGCCAAGCCGTCGGCCTTGACCACGACCGGATATTCACGGGTTTCGACGAAGCGTCGCGCTGGTTCGGGATGATCAAAGACGCGAAACTCGGCGGTCGGGACGTCGGCGTCGCGCATCAATTTCTTACAAAAGACCTTGCTCGTCTCTAATTGGGCCGCCGCCTTGGTTGGCCCGAAGATTCGCAAACCTTCTTTTTGAAAATAATCGACGATGCCCAAGGCCAAGGGTTCTTCCGGTCCGACGACGGTCAGGCCGATTTCATTTTTCTTCGCAAACCGACAGAGTTCGTGGATGTCGTTGGCTTCGATCGGGACATTGACGCCGTCCTGGGCGGTGCCGGCGTTGCCGGGTGCACAAAAGACCTGGCTCACCCGGGGCGACTGCGCCAGCTTCCAGACCAGGGCATGTTCGCGCCCTCCTTTGCCGACCACGAGAACATTCATGCTGTCAGTCTATACAGACCCGGCGTGGCCGGCTTCGCTAGAGCGTGCCGACGCAGGCCAGCAGTTCCTGATGCGTGAGCGGCCGATCGCCGGGAAACAAGCAATAGCCGGCCGGCGCACCCAGCGCGTCGAGGATAAGCTGGCGATTGTTCGGAACGTGAAAGCCCTGCTCGCACGGGATGTGGCCGGTGATGATCCAGTCGGCGTCGACTTTGGCGAGGAAGGCTTCGACATTGGCTTGGCTGTGGTCGCGACTCCAAACCAGGCTATGGATGACGCCGCCGAGCCGAATTTCTTCCTCCGGCGTGTCGTCGCCCTCCAGCACGGCCAGGTCGAAGCGCGGCAAATACTTTGCCGAGGGATACGAGTGGCTGATGAAGACGCGATTGTCGGTCCGCAGCGCCAGATCGGCGACGGCAAAGAGTTCCAGGTAGGCGGCGTAAATCGCCTCGGCGTGGGGGCCGTAGGCCGTCGCAACACCGGT
>JANWVS010000680.1 GCA_025056835.1 Gemmataceae bacterium
AGATAGGGCTCCGCATGAAAAATCGTGGTAGGCTGCATGAAAAATGGAAGGAAGCGTCGGCCGGGCTGGTCGCCAGGAGTGATGATCTCTCATCGGAGCGCCGGAGTCGGCAACAAGCGGGCTGGGACCGCGGCGGATCCATCTTTTTCGTGACGACAACGCGGCGCTGGCCAGCCAGTTAGCCGGAAGCTCGCCGCCAGCTGACAAGCTGAGAGAAAAGAAGTCGGAAGCTGAGTATCAGCCGCGCAGTTCCAGGACGACGATCTTTTGGTGGCCGACGGCATAGATCTTCGTGCCGTCTTCGTTGACGGCGGCGTCGTGGACGTGCATCGGCAGGTTGGCCTGGTGCAGCGGCGAACGATTCGCAGGGTCCCAGAAATGGACGAAACCATTGGAGCCGCCGCCGATGGCGCAGAGCCAGTCGCCCGTCCAGAAGAGGCGGTTGAAAATGCCTTGTTGACCGGTCAATTCTGCGAGCCGTTGCCGACGATTCCAATCGAAGATCTCGACGCGCGACGGCCCTTGGAGGGCGTCGACGTTGCCGATCTGACCGACGCCGCCGACCGCCAGCCGGCTGCCGTCGGGCGAAAAAGCCAGGCCACGAACCCCGCCGATCGAGCGGATGCGTTGCACGCCGTCCCAGGTGTACAACTGGGGAGCGTCGACGCTGGTGATTTGCCGACCGGTGTTGGCATCCCAGATGGCAACGTGCCCGACCCGGTCGCCGGTGGCGAGGTGTCGGCCGTCGGGAGAGTAAGCACACACATAGAGCATTGAACCGAAATGCGTCGGCGTCCGCTCGGCATGGCCGCGCAGCTCGTGGAGTCGTTCGCCGGTGGACACGTTCCAAATGCGGCAAACCATGTCGTCGCCGACGCTGGCGACTTTGCTGCCGTCCGGCGCGACCGCCAGGTGCCGCACTTGCCGTGCATGGGCCTCGACGACACGAATTTCCCGACGGTCACGGGCATTCCACCAGATCAGCCGGCCGTCGTAGCCGCCGGAGACGACCGTATCACCAACGAGCCGCACGCAAGTCACGTAGCGGCCGTGATTGGCATGCTCGACGGGGGCGATCGTCTGGGCGGCGGTGTCGATCTCATAGACCTTCGTTTCCGAGCTGGCGACGAACAAGCGCTCGCTGTTCGGCACGCGCGCCACCGAGAAGAGGATGTCGCGACGCGCGATCTCCCGTGCAATGCGAAGGTTGCGGGGATTGGACGGCATAACATTCCCTCCAATGCGCTCGCGGCGGCCTCGGCGGACGCGGTCGTTACAGGACGGCGATGCCTACGCCAGCACCTCGCGGACCGGCTCGGTTCCCGGATCGGTCAAGGGAATCGGACGCGAGCCGATGTAGTAGTTCTTCTGATGATTGATGCCGAGGGCGCGGTAGATCGTCGCGAATAGCCGAGCGGCACCAATCTCGCCGTCGACGACGCGATTGCCGGTTTCATCGGTGCGACCGTAAACCGAGCCGCCCTTGATGCCGCAGCCGGAGAGGGTACAACTCCAGGCAGTCGCGAAGTGGTCGCGGCCGAGCTGGGAGTTGATGTTGGGCGTGCGGCCGAATTCCGCCAGGGTGATGACCAGCGTACTCGACAGCAGGCCGCGCTGTTCCAAGTCGTCGAGCAACGTCGCCATCACGTGGTCCAGCTCGGGGACAAGTTCTTGGTGGGTTTCGAAATTCTGACCATGTCTGTCCCACCAGGCCCGGCCGACGCGGACAAACGGCACCCCGGCCTCGACGAGACGGCGGGCGG
>JANWVS010000681.1 GCA_025056835.1 Gemmataceae bacterium
CTCGGCTCCCAGCGACACGCGGGGCGGCTCGAGGCCATCGGCGAGACGATAGAGCAGATCCTCGGCCAACCAGGCATGATGGAGCGGCACCTCGGCCAGGCAGTCGATCAGCACGGGCACCGCTTCGCGCTCTTTGCCGTGGGCCAAGGCCAAGGCGACGCGCAGGCGGACGAGGCTGTCGGCATCGGCCAGCAGCTTTTTGACTTGGCGCCGCTCCGCGGGTCCGCCACCCCGGGCCAAGGCTTCGCCGGCGGCGGCGCGACGCGCCGGCATGGCGTCCGACAGGCCGGCCACCAGCGCGGGGTGCGGTTTCCCGTCCGCGATGGCGAGCGCGGCCAACAAGGTGCGCGTTTCTTCGGCCACCAGTTCGTTGTCGGCGAACGGCAAATAGGCGAGCATGACTTCGACGGTTCCCGCCGGTTTGCGGTGCAACAGCAACCGCGCTGCCGCCGCCGGCACGTCGTAGCTCACATCCTTTTCTTGGATCCGCTGGATGCAGCGCTCGGCGCGGCGAGCCGTTTCCAAGTCCATGCTTTTCGTGGCCTCGCGGAGCATCTCCAGGACCACGACGCCGCGGGCCACCAAGGCGTTCATGGCCTGTTCGCGTTGTCGGAAAACTTCCGAGCCCAGTTGCTTGACCAGGGCCTGGTACTTTTCTCGTTCGGCGTCCGGCAAGGTCCGCTGGCGGAAGAATTGCAGCAAGCCGGCGTCATCGGTCGCGACGTTGGCGGCGCGGACCACTTCTTCATCCTTGAGGACCGATTCCGGTATCTGAGCACTCGCCGCACAAAGACCGAGCAGTACCCCAGCGACCGCGGTCGACCGGCAGAAAAGCGGCTTCATGGGAAATCCTTACCACAGGGGCGAGAGGCACGGGCGAAGCGGCAAGCCAGCACTGTATCATAGCAAAGACCGCCGTCATCGCAGAGGGCAATTCGCACGGGGTGCAGGCATGGTCCCGAGCAACGGCCCAAGCCAAACGCCGCTTCAGCGCCGACGAGCATTGAAGACCATGCCGTCGCTGTTGTACTCCCAGACAATGGCGCCGGCCCGGTCGAATTCGATGACCTTGCGGGTGTTCTGGCTGGCGACAAGGGTGTTGCCGTTGGGCAGACGCATCACCGAGTTGGGCCACTGAACATTGAACTGCGAGATTTGCTTGCCGTCGGCGTTGTACTCGACGACGCGGTTCTGCTGGAAGTCGGGCACGAGCACGTTGCCGTTGGGCAGCACATCCATGCTGCCGAACGTGATCGGCACCGGGGCGACCTGGAAGCCTTTGACGACGCGCTGCGTCGTCGCTTCCATGCGCTGATACCATCCGGAATTGGTGATGAAAGCGACCTCGCCGTTGGGCAGCTTGCGCGCCCGGACGATGTCGTGATTGGGGCGGTTGTAGCTGAAGCGTTCCACGCCGGCGGCGTCGTATTCGACGAGACGGTTTTGCGTGACGACAAACAAGCTCCCGTTGGGCAAACGTTGGGCACTGATGGGATTGCCGCCGACGCGCTGCGTGCGAAGCACGTTGCCCGCCTTGTCGCGAATCGTGACCTGAGCACCCTGGAACTCGACGACCAAGACGCGCAGTTCCCCTTTTTCCTCCCAAACTTGGGCGTCGACCGGGTAATTGGTGACCTCGAAGCTCCATTATTTCTGTTTGGTGTCGCGGTCGATTTCGTCCACTTCGCCGGCAACCCGCCCGCCGACGACCCGATTCTTTAGCTGCACGATCACCGTCAATCCCAAAATCGGCGGGAT
>JANWVS010000682.1 GCA_025056835.1 Gemmataceae bacterium
AGTTTCGCGAAGACCTCTATTTTCGACTGAACGTCATCACCATTGAGCTGCCGCCGTTGCGCGAACGCCGCGAAGACATTCCGGAGTTGGTCGAACATTTCCTCACCACCCGACAGATCGGTCCCACGCGCTGCACGATGACGCCGGAAGCGCTGACCGCCTTGCAGCGCTACGATTGGCCCGGCAATGTCCGCGAACTGGCCAACGTGCTCGAACGCGCCCAGATTCTCGCGGAGAACAGCCTTATCGGCCTGGACGACCTGCCGGAAAACATCGCCGACGCCGCCCCGGCGCCTGTCACCAACGACGGCCACCCCGATCTGCTCCGCGAGGTCGAAGGCCGACATGTCAAAGCGATCTTGCAGCGCGAGCGCGGCAACAAGGTGCGTGCCGCCAAGACGCTGGGCATCAGCCGCCGTGCCTTGTATCGCTTGATTGCCAAACATCGACTGGCCTAGGATAAACAACATGGCCGAAAAACTCCACCTGACCCATCCTTGGCTGATCGCGGTGTGGCCCGGCATGGGAAACGTCGCCCTCAACGCCGGCTACTATCTGTTGTCCAAGCTCGACATGAAGGTTTTTGCCGAGTTCGAAAGCGATCTGTTCGACGTCGAGCATGTGGAAGTCAGAGAGGGCATCCTCCAGCCCGGCCGTCGGCCGCGCAACCGTTTTTTCCTGTGGCATGATCCCAAAAAGAAGCACGATCTGGTCGTCTTCCTGGGGGAATCGCAGCCGCCCGTCGGCAAGTACGCCTTTTGTCGTCAGCTCATCGCCTTCACCCGCGAATTACAGATCGAGCGCGTCTTCACCTTTGCCGCCATGGCCACGCAAATGCACCCCGAGCATCCCTCCCGCGTTTTCGGCGCCGCCACCGATCAGCACAACCTGGAGGAACTGAAACGGCTCGAACTGGAGATTCTTCAAAACGGCAATATCGGCGGTCTCAACGGCTTGTTGCTGGGGGCCGCCGCCGAGCAAGGCCTGCACGGCGCGTGCCTGTTGGGGGAGATGCCGCACATTTTTGCCCAGCTGCCGTTCCCCAAAGCCTCGATGGCCATTCTCGAAGTCTTCGTTACCATCGCCGGCATCGAACTCGACATGACCGAACTGGCAGAGCAGGCCAAGCTGGTCGAGCAACAGTTGGGCGATTTGTTGTCCCGCGTGGAGCAAACCTTCGCCCGACAACAAACCGACGAAGAGGAGGAAGGTTTCAGTGCGGAACAGCCCGAAAACGAACGCCTCAGCGCCGAGGATCGCCAACGGTTGGAGCGCCTGTTCCAACTCGCGAGCCGTGATCGCTCCAAGGCCTTTGAGCTGAAACAAGAATTGGACCGGCTCGGAGTCTTCAAGGAATACGAAGACCGCTTTCTCGACCTCTTTAAGAAATCCACGTGAGTCGATGGCACTCTGGGCGCACGCCTCCGATCCACTCCCCCTTGCTTGTCCCGTGCCGCTGCCGGCCGGCGAACGAGTCTTGCTGGCCCACGGCGAAGGTGCCCGGCTGTCGCGTCGCTTGATCCGTGAGCTGTTGCTGGACATACTCGACAACCCGTTGCTGCGGCCGCTGGGCGACGGCGCCATCTTGCCGCCTTTGCCGGGCCGCTTCGTCGCGACCACCGACAGTTTCATCGTCACCCCCTTGTTTTTCCCTGGCGGCAACATCGGCACCTTGGCTGTCCACGGCACGGTGAACGACCTGGCCGTCTGCGGTGCCGAGCCGCGCTATCTGACCTTGAGCTTCATCATCGAA
>JANWVS010000683.1 GCA_025056835.1 Gemmataceae bacterium
CAGTGAGGCTTATAAGCTCAAGGAGAATCGCCAAATCGCCAATGATTTCTTGCGCGGGGCTGCCAAGCAAGTCGTGAAGTATCTTGACCAACAACTTAAACCGGAAGCATTCAAGAAAGCGGAGGACAACCCCAAGGAATTCGAGCAGTTATCCCAACTCGCGCGGTTGCGTACGGGTTTGGAAATCGTGGCTCGTCGACCGCGGTTCTTCGAGGAGATGGGCTTCAAAATTGACGATATCGTCGACTTCAAACTTTGGCTTCTGGAAGCGGACCAACTCGGCATCGAACTCACCGACATCGACGTTCGGGAGCTCACCGCCATGGAGGTCGGCGGCGCTCGATTGATCCAAGAAAGCGGAGCGTTCCAGGCCGGCATGAACGAAGTCTATCACCAGCACCATAGCAAAATCCACGAAGGGCACGTCTGGCAAGCGCTTCGCGACGAATTCCGCGTGCGGTTGGCGCAATCCGCCCTCGGTTATGCACCGTCGGTCTCCATCGGTCGTCTCTTTTCCAACAATCGGCTGGCGCTGTCGCCGGGGCAGATGTGGGAATACTACAAGGAAAAAAGGATCGAGTACAAAATCTCGCTGGTGCCGTTGTACGTCGAAGACTTCCTCCACAAAGTGGGGGAGCCCAATGACGTCGACTTGAATGTCTTGTTCGAGAAGAACAAGGCCGTGCAGTACGATCCGGCGTCGGACGTCATCGGCTTCGCACTACCGGCGCGAGTCAAAGCCGCATTTGTGACGGCTGATCCGGATTCAAAGTTTTACAAGACGGCGGCGAACGTCGCCATTCTGATGCAATCGGCGCCGCTCAGCGGTTCGCCGTGGCCCGGCATGCAGGTCGTTATCGGTCAACTCGACCTCCGTTGGCGGGCGGAACAAATTTATCAGTCGATCGGCAACAAGAGTCGCTTTTACACGGGTAGTTGGTACGCCGGCGAGTTGGACGACTCATTGGCCGCATGGATGACGCAAAACGATCCTGGCTCCGTGGCCGCGCTGGTCGGCATCGGGGCCATACGTGGTGAAGCGGGGTTTATCGCCGGGGCCGCCGCCTACCGCAGCACCCTCGCTTTGGGGTCGCAACGGAGCGAGAAGGCCAAGCAACTATTTCACGAAGGGTTGCGCGACAAGGCGCGCGAACGGGCGCCCTATTTCGCAACGCTAGTGCTTCTGGGTAGCACGCATCAAGGCATGGCCCTGCCCGAAGCGCTGGAGCGCTTGAAACTGAAGCTGGACCATGTGCCGATCGGCATGGTCCAGGACGAAATGGTCGACTACCTCAAGCGCAGTCAGGCTCGCCTGTGGGTTCACGACCACATGAAGCTGTTGCGCAAGAAGTTGGAGGAGCCTAACGTCAATACCCGCTTGGCCATCGAACGGGTGCTGTTGAACTACGGGGCAGGATTTGATCTCCAGAGAGGCGAGACGAAGGAAGCTTACAGCAAATTCACGATCGGCAACGCCAAGGAACTTGAGCCGCTCCGCAAGGCGTTTGAAAAGCACCTCCACGTTGTCAACAACATCGAAGCGCGTGTCGAACCCGGGCGGCGCTTAACGGCCGGCGATTTCTGGCGATTGTTTTTCGATAGTTCCGAGAGCTTTGCCGCCGCCGGAAATCGCTATCAAGTGCGCTCGTGGCCGCCGACGGTACGGGTCGAATCGCAATTGGTGCAACGCATGCGGATGATCCCGGATTGGAAAAAGATTCCTGATCCGGAAAGTCGGCAAATCGCCATCG
>JANWVS010000684.1 GCA_025056835.1 Gemmataceae bacterium
GACTTGTCGGCCGGCCCACCATCCCACGATGTCGGGTTTGTAGCCGCTACAACAGAGGATGTCCGCTTTGAGCCGACGCAACCAACGTGCGCATTCCGCCGCCGCCTGCCGCAGGTGCGGGGCATTGTGCTCCAGGGCAAAAGCCGCGACGCCGCATCGCTGTGCTTCCGTGAGCAACGCTTGGCAGCGCCCCCCTTCGGCAAAAGTCAGAAAAACACTTTCGTAGTTCGAGGGCAAAGCTCGCGCTAGGCCGAGCATCTGCCGCTCCGGTCCACCGTAGAACGGCGACGCCATGAGATGAACGATTCGCATGATCCAGGCCCGTTACACGCCGGCCTTGGCCAAGGTGGCCGATGGTTCCGAGTTGGTCTCCGCCCATTCGGCCACGCAGCGTTGCCAGCTCTGCTCGAGCTTGCGCGCCAGGACTTCCCAAGCGTACTGCTCAATGACGAGGCGTCGGCCCCGTTCGGCTTGGACCTGTATCCGTTCCGGTTCGCGCAGGGCCCGCACGAGCGCCTCAGCCAGTTGGTCGAGGTCGGCTGCGTCGTAGTGTTCGCCCGGCTTGAGGTTAAGTCCTTCGGCACCGACAGGCGTCGCCACCACGGGTAAACCGCTGGCCAAGGCTTCCAGGATTTTCAACCTCGACCCGCCCCCAATGCGCAGCGGCACGGCCATGACCGCCGCCCTGGTGAGGAACGGACGAACGTCGGCAACGTCGCCGTGCAGTTCCACGCCGGCACATTCGGCGACCCGGCGAACCAAGGTCGCCGACGGTTGACGGCCGACGATTTGCAGCCGTGCCTCGGGAATCTCGTGGCGCACCTGCGGGAAGATACGGTCGAGCAACCAATGGACCGCGTCGATGTTCGGCCGCCAATCCAGAGCGCCTAAAAACAAGATGGTGTAAGGCGCCCGTGGCCCGACGCCGGCGATGAAGTAAGCCGGATCGACGCCGTTGTCGACGACATCGACGTTGGGCTGGCCGAATCGCGTGGCCACCAGGTCGGCATCGTCATCGCTGACCGCGACGACCCGATCCGCCTCACGAAAGACCGCTCCTTCGCAGCGTTCGAATTTCCGCCACTGCTGTTTGAGGTACCATCGCGTCAGAGGATTCGTTGCGGCCGTGTAGTAGCGCTGCCATAAAAGCGTCTCGACGTTATGGGCCACCACGAGCCGTGCCCCGGGCAGGGTCGGGTCGAGCAGCCGAAAGCACGATAGCCACTCGAATTGCCATAGGTCCACCGGTCGCCGCCGTGCCACCTGAGTCAGCGCGGCGGCCACGGCCCGACTGCGGTGCGAGGCCATGGAATACGGCTCGGACGATAACAGGTTGAGCGCCAGCCGAACGTAAAACGCCGGCCCTGACTTCTTGGCGAGCGGATCGTGTACGATCACCGGCTCGATGCCATGACGGCGCAAGAACGCTGGTGCCTCGCGATCCTCGACACTGCCGGCAGCGCAGCGACCGACGTAGGTGATGTCGTGGCGTCGCGCCGCGTGAAGCATCAGGTTCAGCGTCCGCAGCCGCTTGCCCGACGTGGCCGGATACGACACATCACTGTCCACGATCACGACATGCATGTTTGGATCTCCCTTGCCAGCGGATCTGGGCCAAAGCAGGGCCGGTCGCCGCCACCGTGCCCTTGGTACATCGTTTCATAGCGCTGGACCATGGTGCGGACGTCGAAGTGGGTTTCCACGCGGCGACGGCCAGCGCGTCCCAACGCGACGCCGCCGTCGGCAAGCCG
>JANWVS010000685.1 GCA_025056835.1 Gemmataceae bacterium
TGCCGCGGCCGCTTGAATTGCCGCCTCCTCGTTGTTTTCCGACCGCTTGGCAAGCGCGGCACGGTTTTCAGCATCCCACGCCGCCAAGAGCCGAAGGTAACCGTCGCCCTCGATCCGGCCCACGCCGGCGTGGCGTGGCTTTTGCGGATTCGGCGCCAAGAACCTGGCGTAAGGATCATCTGGCGGCATCGGCGGGCGATCTGGGTTGGTGGGGTCGGCGAAGCGAGCCCGGTCGTCGGGGTAGGGATGGTAGTTTTCGATGATCGCATTCGGAATGACGTTTTTTTCCCCAAGAATGGCAGCGACCTCGCGGTCGGCCTGGTTGCGATAGAAGCGACGCGTACAGCCGGTGTTCAAAAGCAATCCGATGGCGAGGATGCTTGCCAATCCCATTCGACTGCATGGAAGCGTATTCATTCAATCGCCAAGGTTTCGAGGCCGGATGCACAACCCAAAGGCGCAGAGAAGCCGGTACTATCGTTATCGGTGGTAAAGTTTTTCTAACTTAAGAACCTCATGGCCGATATGATGACTCGGTCACCGATTGACGAGCGGATCTTTACCGGAAGCGCCGCCATGCCGCAGATTGCCGCTGTCGCGACCTGGACGTTTGGTCAAATCGCCGTGCGAGCCGCCTTGCCGCTTTTGCGACAAGGGCAGTCGGCGTTGGATGCTGCCCTAGCAGGCGCTCAGGCTGTCGAAGACGACCCGACGGTGCAGTCGGTCGGCTACGGCGGAATCGCGAATGCCATCGGCGCGGTCTCGCTCGATGCTTGTGTCATGGAAGGACGGACGCTCAATTGCGGCGGTGTCGCGGGCGTTGAAAATATCCGCCATGTGGCCGCCCTGGCGCGGCGTGTCATGGAACGAACGCCCCATGTGCTGCTCGTCGGCGAAGGCGCGCGCCTTTTTGCTGTTCAGCAAGGCTTTCCCTTGGAGACGTTGCACACTCCGGAAGCGGTGGCTCAATGGTACAAAGAACGGCCGAAAGCCGCGCCGCCCGGTCAACCGCCGCGGCTCGGTCCCGGTCACGACACAGTTACCGTGTTGACACTTGACCAGAAAGGCAGCCTCGGTGGCGTATGCACAACATCGGGGTTGGCCCATAAACTGCCGGGGCGTGTCGGCGACTCGCCGTTGATCGGGGCTGGTTTGTACGTGGATGATACGGCCGGCGCCGCCGGCGCCACGGGTGTGGGTGAAGAGATCATCCGCAGCGGCGGGAGTTTCTTCGTCGTGGAGCAAATGCGCGCTGGCCGCTCGCCCCAGGAGGCGTGCGAAGCGGCAATTCACCGGGTCAATGCCGTGGCGATCCGCCGCGGTGTGCATCCGGCGCGCGTCGCATTCCTGGCGCTCGACGTGAAGGGACGAATCGGCGCGGCTTGTACGACCAATACCAACTTTCGCTACGCGGTTAACAAAGGCGACCAGACCGTGGAACTCCGCACGGCACCGGAAATCGCCGCGACGCCGCGCTGACGAACTCGATGGTTTCGTCACTCGTCCCAACGCGGGCGCCGCCGGCCGCGAAGCGAAATATCAATCGGCTCCGGCGGTTCGTCGAAGAGGTGGCCGGAGGCTTGGCGGTAGTAAACTTTGTGAAAAACGTCGCTCAACATGGAAAGGACGCCGGTCAGCAACGTACTGATGAAGGCAAAGGCAATCCCAGCCGTGACCAAGGTGACGAGGTGGAGCAGGTTCCCGTTGATCCGCCGCCAAAGCAAGTCGTCGAGCAGTTCAATG
>JANWVS010000686.1 GCA_025056835.1 Gemmataceae bacterium
CGACCAACAGCCTCGAATTCTACCTGGCCGGCAACGTGGAGATCCGCACGCAAACCACGAGCAAGGACGGGCCCAACACCGAAACCTTACGGGCCGACGAGGTCTACTACGACGTGGGCCGCAACGTGGCCATCGCCTTGAAAAGCGATCTTGAAATCCGCAAGCCCAAGCTCCCCTATCCGATCCACGTCCAGGCCGAGGAGTTTTTCCGCCTCAACGCCTCGCTGTACCAGGCCCAGCAGACGCAAGTGTTCTCGACGATCCTGCCCTCCGATCCCGGCCTGAAGATTGAAATCCGGCAGACGACGATCGAAGAGCGCCAGGGACCGAAGAAAACGATCTTTGGCCAGGCGATCACGCGCCAGGGCAGCGGCGAAGCGATCGAAAACAAGGAGCATTACTTCACCGGCCGCGACATGGTCGTCCGCGTGGAGGGAGTGCCGGTCTTCTATTTCCCCTATCTCAGCGGCCGCGTCGAAGACCCGCTCGGCCCCTTGGACGGCGTCAACTTCGGGTTTAATCGGCCGTTCGGCTTCTTTGTGATGACTACGTGGGACATCTACGATCTCATAGGTCGGGAAAGGCCGCGCGACTCCCGGTGGCAGCTGATGCTCGATTACCTTACGCGCCGCGGCCCGGCCTTGGGCATGGACTTCCAGACCCGCGGCCGCAATGCATTCAATCTCGACAATTACTATGAAGGCCGGCTGCTGGCCTGGGGCATTTACGACCAGGGGACCGACATCCTGGGCGGCAACCGCGGCACCGACATCCTCATCGCCCCGCCGAACATCACCCAGCCGGTGTCGCACCCCGATTGGCGCGGCCGTGTGTTGGGCGAATGGAATGTGCAGGAACTGCCCTATGGCTTCACCTTGCAAGCCCAGCTCGGCCTGCTGAGCGATCACAACGTCTTGGAGCAGTTTTACAAACAGGATTTCGACAATGCCCTCAACCAGGAAACGACCCTGTACCTCAAGCAACAGGTTGATCGCTGGGCCTGGACGCTGCTGGTTGAGCCGCGCTTGCGGTATTGGGTGACCGAGACAGAATGGTTGCCCAAGGCCGACGGCTACCTGCTTGGCCAGAAACTCTTGGACCTGTTCACATACAACGCCCGTGCCGGCATCGGCTACGCCCAGCTCAAGCCCGCCGAAGCGGCGACGCTACCCTACATGACCACCGACGCCGCCACGAACACATCGCGGCTGTACCTGATGCAGGACCTCAGTCTGCCCTTCCAGGCGGGACCGTTCCGGCTTGTTCCCTATGGCGTGCTGGGCCTGATGCACTATTCGCAAGACCTCAGCGGCGACGACCAGGGCCGGCTCTACGGCGGCGGCGGCCTGCGGGCCAGCATCCCCTTGTCGCGGCTGTATGGCGCGGTCGAAAGCGATCTTTTCAACCTCGACGGGTTGTATCACAAAATGGTCTTCAGCGCCCATTGGTTTGTCGCCGCTTCCAACACCCGGCTGTCGACCCTGCCACAACTCGATCGCCTCAATGACGACGCCACCGACCAATCGCTGCGCGACATTCGCCCGCACCAGCCGCTTGTCAACCCCGCCAACGCGGCCTTTCTCACCACCTCGCTGCTTTTCGATCCGCAATACTATGCCCTGCGCCGCTTGATCGACACCCGCATCGACTCGCTCGACCAGATCAACGTCGTCCAGCTCGATCTGCGGCAGCGCTGGCAGACCAAGCGCGGCCTGCCGGGGCACCAGCACATCATCGACT
>JANWVS010000687.1 GCA_025056835.1 Gemmataceae bacterium
GTCTTCGCGATGTTGCCGCCCGCGTCCCCTTGGAGCGCATCCTGGTCGAAACCGACTGTCCGTACCTGGCGCCGGTGCCCCAACGCGGCCAACGCAACGAGCCGGCCTACGTCGTCCACACGGCCGAGTGCCTGGCAGCGGTGTTGGACGTCGATCCGGCACAATTTTCCCAGGCCACCACGGCGAACGCCCGCCGACTCTTCACCCTTGCCGAAGCCGCCGACTAGGCGAACTGGAGCGCCTCGAAGCGACTTGCCGGGCGAAGCGATTTTCCCGCAATCGTGCCGCGCCGCGCCTGCGGGCCGTCGAAAAGACTCAGCATCGCGCCGACGGCAGCGAACCGATGAGAAGAGGGAATTCTCCTCTTCATGAAAGGTACTGCCGCCATGTCCACCTTTTACCTCATGCCTTCCCGGTACCAATTGGGCCAGCGCTTCGCCGAGTTCTTGACCGGCCTGTTTCCCGGTACCGACTGGCCGCAGGACGATTGGCACGACTTGGCCGAGGGATTGGCGTCCGCGGTCATGTCGCAGGACGATGTCTACGTCGTCTACGCCGAGGACTTACCGGCGGACCTGTCGCTGGAAGCGGGTCTGGTCGAATACTTCGGGGCGGAACCGGGCGATGCCGTCATTGAAGTACGGCCGGGGATCGGTCTGGGGGAGGTCGGCGTGGACTATTGGCGGGTGAGGGATTCGCTTGCCGCCTGAAGGATCGAGGGGGCGTTGGCCGCGGCTCCAGGAAAAAAGCCCACGGCGCGGGCTACCGTGGGCTTGGGGTTTTCTTGGGGTCGCGGCCAGTTCCACGCGAACCGCTCGCCGGAACTGTTACCCCCCAACAACCGCGACCCCAATACGCCGAAGTTTGCCGTGGCGACGGCGTGCGCGGGCAACGCACGACGTTGAGTTACTCCGCTGTGAGGTTAGTCGGCGACACGCGAAGGCCCCCGGGTAGGTTGCAGCGGCGGGGCCGGAATGTCGTGCGGGTAGGCAAAGCTAGCTTCCTTTATACCGTCGGCGAAGGCAAATAGCTAGGGGACTTTGCGTTTTTTCCGCAGCGGCCTACGCGCCGTACTTGCCGAGTCGGCCCGCGTGGGCCAGGGCCAGGGCCATCAAGTATTGGGCCTGGAATTGCCCCAGGCCGCCACGAAGACAATACGACTCGCCAAACTCCACAACCGAATCGGGACGGCACGTCTTGGCGACCAGGATCGTCGGCACCGGATGCCAGCTGTGGCTGCGCAACCGGCTCGGCGTGCTGTGGTCGCCGGTGATAATCAGCACATCGGGGTCGCAGGAGCGGATCTTGGGGATCTCGGCGTCGAGCCGCTCGATCATTTCCACCTTGGCGTCGAAGTTGCCGTCCTCGCCGGTGCTGTCGGTGTATTTGTAGTGCAGGAAGAAGAAGTCGTAGCGGTCCCAAACGCGCTTGAGGGTATCGACCTGTTCGGCAAAGGTGGTGCCGGCGTCGATCACGTCCATGCCGACGAGCCGCGCCAATCCCTTGTACATGGGGTAAACGGCCAGGCAGACGGGCCGCAAGCCGTACAACTCGTGCATCGTTTCGATGGCGGGATAGCGGGCGAAGCCGCGCAGGGTGACCATGTTCGTGGGGGCGTCGGCCTTGAGGACGCGGCGCACTTCGCTGAGGAAATGATTGACGGCCCGGGCCGTTTGTTGCGAGGGTTCATCTTCGCCGACAGCCGCCAAGGGGGCGACGCCGACGGCTTGGGG
>JANWVS010000688.1 GCA_025056835.1 Gemmataceae bacterium
GGCGGCACCCGACTTCACCGCAAGACACTGATGATGTTGGAATAGTCGTCGGTCCACAGTCGCCGAAACTGCGGACTAGGCTTGTACCATTGGCGCTCGTTCCCGTACTTTTTGTCGCGATCCAATCCGACATAGGGGTTGGCGGTCGAGTGGAACTCCTTGGTGGGGTCGAGCAGGTGCCGTTCCAGTTTCTCAATGTTCAGCCGGCCGGGAATCAACTTGTCGTCCGGGCCTTTGGAATCCTTACTGCGCGTGATCATGACGTATTCGGAGCCGAAATGTCCCATCGACCGATGCTTAAGTCCACGGACGCGCTCGCTGCCGGGATCGTGGCCGACGACGTATTCAAGGTTCAACGCGGCGGCGATGTCGACGATCGGCTTGGTGAGGTCCATGTGGCGATTAGAGGTGTGCATGCAGAGGACGCCGTCGTCGGTCAGTTGGTCCATGTACAGTTCGATCGCTTCCTTGGTTGTCATGTGAATCGGGATGGCGTCGGAGCTGAAGGCATCGACGACGATCACCTTGTAATACTTCTCGCGCTGCGTAAAACGGGCGCGATCTTTGTCTTGAATGATTTTCCCATCGTCGAGATGGAAGATGCTGCCCAAGCGCGGCTTGACGTCGGGGATGTCGCCTGGGGAAAATTCGCGGTTGGCAGCCGCGGCGTCGCGCATCGCTTTGGGACCGGGTGTCGCGCGTTGCATGGATAGCCGAGCATCGCCCATGATGACTTCCAGATGGACGCCGCGCTTTAAGGCTCCCTCGAGGTAGTTGAAATACGGCCGCTTGGGCGAGTCGAGCGGCAAGGAGTATTCGCGAATCTTTTCGTCGATTTCATAAAACACGACGTGCTGGAACGGGCGACCGTAGCTTGCCATGGTTCCCGTGCCTAGCCCGACGGTCGCGATCGGCGGTTCCGACCACAGTTGCGTGAGCTGTTCGAGAGGTAAACCACCGTTGTGCAGTGCTGCGGCACCGAGTCCGACGAGGGCGGCCGGCAGCCGATTGTCAGCCCAGTAGGTATTTTGCGGCCCCTTCAGCCAGTTGTAGCGCTCCATGATCACGCCGACCGGGCCCCAGCGATGATAGTAAGTCGTCGCCAGGCGCGCCAATTCGGGTGGATCATAGAAATTCTTGCCGTGGTGCGTAGTGCCGTGCATCAGATAGTGGTACTTCGGCAATACTCGACCTGATTTAATCTCGGGAAAGTTGTCGGCTTCAACGGTGAACGGTGCATTTTCGTCCACCGCATGTAAGACACGAATGCGGCCGAAGTAGGTGCGAGCCGCGTCGTCAACATTGCGCTCGCGCTCCAAGACATACAAGTTGGCCAGCAAGATGCCGGCCACCGATAAGCCAAAGCGCCAGGGACGATGCGCGAAGATGAAGGAAATGACCATGACAATGCCGAAAGCGCCGGCGTTATACGATGCTTGCCACCACCTGTCGATCCATTCGCCAAGCCGCTCGCGATCGCTGGGAGCGAAACCAAGGAACTGCATAAAGCGAATCAAGCCGTTTTTGCGCGGTTCCTCGAAATTGGTCCACCCCCAGCCGGCTCGGCTGTCGGCATTCGATTTGATGTAGTAGGCTAAGCCGAAAACAATCAAGGCAAGCACGATGTCGAGGGCGTAGTTGAGCAAATAAGTGCTGCGCTTGGCCTGGCCGCCGAAGGCCACCGAAAGCTGGTCGCCGGTATCTTGAATCCATTTTTCGAAATG
>JANWVS010000689.1 GCA_025056835.1 Gemmataceae bacterium
CGGCGGCAACTGGTCCGTGCCGGCGTGGAACGCTTACCGGATTTTCTCAAGCAGACGGTGATCTTGGCTTACTACCAAGGGTTGCCCCACAAGGAGATCGCCGAGATCATGCGAATTCCGGTGGGGACGGTGAAATCGCGATTGCACGCTGCTTTGCTTCGTTTGCAGGAATTCTGGTCGACTCAACCGGCCCTGCGCGAGTGACCTGCCATGACCGAGCTGCTCTTGGAGTACTTGATGGATCGCTTGGACGCGCCCAACAAGCGACGCTTGGAAGAGCGTTTGCAAGTCGATGCCAAGTTGCGCCACCAGGCGGAGCTGTTGCGCCAGGCCCTGGCTCCGCTGGCTTGGGACGCCGAGATCCAGCCGCCTCCCAATCTCGCGGCGCGAACCGTAGCGCGCATGGCCGAGTACTTGTGTCGTCCTCTTCCCAAGGCGCCGTTGCCGGCTCGATCGGAAGTCAGCGGCCGGCCGTGGTGGCGGCGCGTGGATATTCTGGTCGCGGCCTCGCTGTTGTTGTTGTTCGTGGGGATCGGTTTGCCGGTGGTGTACCGGCTGCGCAGCGCCCAGTCGGCCAGTGCGATGGTTGAGTGTCGCAAGAACCTGTTCGATTTCCATCGCGCTTTGAAGACGTATGAAGAGATTCACAAGCAGCTGCCGCCGGTGGAGCCGCCGCCGCGCAACGTCGCCGGCATGATCGTACCGATCTTGCAAGACGCCGGCACGCTGCCCAGAGACTTCAGCGTGGTCTGTCCCGGACACGCAGTCGCGGCACCGTGTTCGTGGACGCTGCAACAGTTGCGCGAGATGCCGGCGGAGGAGTTTCAACGGCAAGCGGCCAAACTCTTAGGCTCCTATGCCTACACTCTGGGCTATCGCGACGCCGACGGCCATTGGTATCCCATCAACCGTGACGACGAAACTCTCGACTCGACCGTACCTGTCTTCGGCGATGGCCCGCCGCGCGCGATCGACAGCGGCAACAGCGCCAACCACGGCGCTCTTGGACAGAATGTGCTTTTCCTCAGCGGGCACGTGCAATTTTTGACTTCGCGGATCTTTGACAACGACGATATTTACCTCAGCATCATCCGGCGTGTGGAAGCGGGCCGCCACCGCCGCGACGTCGTTCTCGGCACCGCTACCGCCCGACCGTAGTTTGCCGCTATGCTGGAAAAGAAGGCAGTGGTCTTGCTGAGCGGGGGTCTCGATTCGGCCACAACCTTGGCGATTGCCAAAGCGCAGGGTTTTGCTCCTTACGCCCTGACCTTTCGCTACGGCCAGCGCCACGAGGTGGAGATCGTGGCTGCCGAACGTGTGGCGGCGGCGCTGGGGGTCATTCGCCACGTCGTGCTGCCGATCGACCTGCGGGCCTTTGGCGGCTCGGCACTGACCAGCGACCTGCCGGTACCCAAGGGCCGGTCGGTCGAAGACATGGCCAGCGGAATTCCGATCACTTACGTGCCGGCGCGGAACACGATTTTCTTATCCTTTGCCCTCGCTTGGTCCGAAGTGCTCGGCGCCGACGACATCTTCTTAGGGGTCAACGCGCTGGATTACAGCGGTTATCCGGACTGCCGGCCGGAATTTGTCGCGGCCTTCGAGCATCTGGCCAACCTGGCGACCAAGGCCGCCGTGGAAGACCGCCGCCGCGTGACGATTCACACCCCGCTGCTTTACTTGACCAAGGCCGAGATCATCCGTCGCGGCCTGGAGTTGGGCG
>JANWVS010000068.1 GCA_025056835.1 Gemmataceae bacterium
GATGCGGCTGCCCCGGCCCGGTCGTGTCGTCACGAGGTCAGCGAGAAAGACGTCCCAATCCCGAGCAGCCCCGGCCGCGCGGCGAATCTTTCGCAGGGCCTTTTTCACCCGGCGATAGACCGGATCCGATAAACACGCACGGAACAGGTCGAGGGCGGCTCGTGCCCGCCGCGTGGCCACGCGCAGCTTGTGGACGTGTTCGACATCGGCAGCAGCATTCCGCAGCGCCGGTTCCAAGGCGTCGCGCACAGCTTCCAGCCGTGTGCCGAGCACTGCCTGCGCCGCATGGTGCAGCCGCGTCCCCGCGGGAAGATCGTGCATCCACTTGCCGTCTGCCATGCTTTTGGTTTGACGATTTTCGGAGTGAAGAGCAAGTGAATTTTACGTGAAGACGCTGACTACCGTGTAGCCACTTGTGCGCAAACTGGCACCAGGGGTGGTCAGGCCGCGGCCCGGATCTGGTGCCTAAAAGCTAGTGATCCGATCCAGCCCGGAGGTACGAAGCTGCCGATAAGGAACCGATGCCGCCTGGGACGCAGCCCATGGGAGATGTCGCCGGGTGGTGCCGGACCGCCAGACGGTATAGATTTGCATCAGGAGCGACCAACCCGACTCCGCGGCGACGCCGAAAACCATACGATGACGGCACGTCCTTTGCTCAGGACGGTTGACCTGACTGTCGGCGCGTGGTCGCCACGCCGAGGAACGACACCAACCCATGAGATGCACTCTGTTCACGCTCGTTGCGCTCGCTTGGTTTTTGACGGCCGCTCGACCGGGCACGGCGGGTGACGAGATCAAGGCCGTGAATCTTGGCAACCTGAACACCGAAGCGGACGAAAACGACCCCTATGTCTCTCCCAGCGGCTTACTGCTCTTCTATGCCTCCAATCGAGCCGGCACGTGGGACATCTATCGATCGCAGCGCACCAGCGGCGCCACGCCCTTTCCGCCCGGCAAACCTTATCTGGCGCATGCTGAGTACGACGAACGCGCCCCCTTTTTGTTCCAAAGCAGGGAACTTCATCTTTACTTTGCGAAGAACCCCGTGGTTGACGACAAGCTTAAAGACTTGAAGAACTTCGATATCTTCCGGAAAACGGGCGAGCGCCAGCCGCAGCCGATTTTGCACGTCAGCGAGAAACAAGACGAGTTGTGGCCTTGGCTCACCGCGGGGGGCAAGGAATTTTACTTCAGCCGCAAGCTCAGCGCCGGTTGGACCCTCTTTGTCACCCAAGGCGAACTCCCCGGCCCCGACCAAGCCAAAAAGGTGGGCTTCGAACCAGATTACTGCCATGCCACCATCGATCCCAAGGGCCTGACCATGTACCTGCAAGGTCCACTCGATGGGCGCCGGACCGGCATTTATCGTTCGCGGCGAGCGAAAATCGGCGCTCCCTGGTCGATGCCGGAAGAGGTAACGGCGTTGAATCACCCGGAAGGCAAACTCGGCACCATGTCGCCGTGCCTCGCCGGCGACCGCCTCTACTTTGCCTCCGACCGCCCGGGGACCAAGGGGGGCCTCGACCTGTGGTTCGTGCCGTTGGCCCAGATCAAGTGATCCGCGGGCGACGATGCGCGCGACGACGCGGGGCATTCTTCGATGGTTCCCTGCTGATGGCTCACCGCCAGCACAACAGATCGCGAAGAAATTGGAAGTAATACGACGCTCCCCAGCGGAGCACGCGCAGTTTGCGTTGACCGCCGATGCGCGGCGGTTCGCTGCCGGGAATTTCTGTTACCTTCAGACCGCGGCGCGCCGCCCGAGCCGACAGCAACGGTTCCCAACTTATGCGACAGCGGAAGAGCCACTCGGGTGTTCGGTGCCAGCGATCCTGATCCAGTTCCAGGTCGTGGATCAACTGTTTGCGGTAGGCCCGGAAAATGACCATGGCGTCGGTGTAGTGGCCGCCGTGCAGCCAGTTGATCGTCTTGGTAAAAAACCAGTTGCCGAAGGCCGTGATCCAATCGTCATCGTCGCTGCGGGCATCACCGAGGTACCGGGAGGCGATCACCATGTCGTAGCCTTCGTTCATCTTCGCGACTAGTTGGGGAATCAGCTCCGGGATGCTGTTGCCATCGGGACTGAAGGTCAGGACGACATCGCCTTCGATCAACGGCAAGACCTCGCGATAGCCGAATCGAATGCCTGGCTCGCGTTGAACATGGACCTGGTAGCCGTGGGCCAGGGCGTATTCGATGGTGCCGTCCGTCGAGCCGCCGTCGAGAATAAGAATCTGATCGACCCAGCGCGGATCGACGCGCGGCATGATGACCCGCATGCCGTCGATTTCGTTGAGCGTGGGAACCAGCAGAGTGACCCGACAGCGCTGCGGCGCCGCTTGTCCCACAACGCCGGCGGCAGCTGCCGGATCAAGCAGTGCGGTGGATGCAGCGGCCGAGACGTCCATGTCGATGGCTCCGTGGCGATCGTGGCCGGCGATTCTAGCCGGGCGCCGCGGCGAGGGTCAAGCCCGCTCCGCCGGGGCGTGGCCGGGGCGATAGCGCAAGATCCGCACCGCTTCAATCGTGATTAAGCCCTCGGTCACGGCTTGGTCGAGAAACGGCAGCAAACTCTCGATCTTGGCGGCGCTATCGACCAGCTCAATGACGATCGGCAGATCGGTGGACAGGTCGAGCAGCTTGGCGGTGTGGACGCGGCTGTTGGCCCCGAAACCCATCGGTCCGCGCAGCACCGTCGCGCCGGCAAGACCCAGTTCCTTGGCCTTCAGGACAATGGCGCGATACAGCGGCTGCCCCTCCCAGGTGTCCGATTCGCCGCAGAAGACGCGCAGCAGTTGTCCTTCTTCACTCATCTTCATGGCGGGAAAGTCCTCGGGCGACGGCAGGGTCGAAAGCGGCGCGACGCGCCCCGGAACATCCCGGCGCATCGCGGCTCGCTCGGCCGCGATTCGATTCTGGCGGTAAACCAACACATGGGCGCGCTCCAGGGTCGCGATGCCCTCGTGCACGACGGCCGCCACTTCGTCCAAGAACCCGCCGATGGCCCGCGACTCATCCACGAATTCAATGATGATCGGGACGTGTTCCACGAACGACCACCATTTCGATTCGAGCAGCGTACCCTGCACATCCAGTCCGAAAATGCCGCGCAACACGGTGGCGCCGGCAAGGTGCTTCGCCTTGGCCCGTTGCACCAGCACATCGGCCAGCGACGACCAACCGTGGCGGTCGGTGTTGCGCAGGTACAGACGGAGCAGCGTCTGTTCGCCTTCGAGCTTCACGAGGCCGCCCTCCCGAGGCGGGCCAGCCACACGCCCAGGCGCACGGCCAACAAGCCCAGAACGACGCTGCCGCCCAAGTAGCCGATGGCTTTGACATGATCGCCGTCATTGAACAGCTGCTGGGCTTCGTACTCGTACGTGGAAAACGTCGTGAAAGCGCCGGTGAAGCCGACGGCGACGAACAGGCGAAGCTCATCGGCCCGCAACCAGCCGCCGCCGTTGCCGATGATACGGTCGGTCAGCAACGTCGAAAACCATCCCAGAAAGAAGCTGCCGACCACGTTGATGAAAAACGTGCCCCAGGGAAAGGCCGTCCCGAAACAGCGGCCGCAGAGTAAACCGACCCCCCAGCGTAGCAAGGCACCCAAGGCCCCACCAAGGCCGACCAAGACGACGTGGGTCGCGGCATGCATGGCTTTTCCTTTCGCTCCCCCGACACCCATTCCCGGCTCGTTCGCCCGGCTGGGGCCATCATGCCTGCGCGCCCCTACCCGGCGTTCGCCTGGTAGGAGTTATCAGCCTTGTGGGTCAAGCCGGTTCCGGCGAACTCCATCGCCACCGTTTATCACAATTATTCGTTTGCGAAGGACCGACGGCAACCGCCGTCTTCGCTGCTGGAGCCGCCGCGCGGAAATCGTGGCAGGGACCCCGACGCCCTTGCGGCAATTTCCTCGTCTTGGTGCCGATATTCACTTGCGGCGGCCGTCTACCTTGGGTACAACAGAGACAGATCGCGAAATCGTTGCGGGGGGTTGTTCATGCTTACGATTTTCGACCGTGATTCCCGAGCGCATCGCCGGACCTTCTTACGCGTCGGCGGCTTGACGCTCGGCGGCCTGACTTTGGCCGATCTTTTCGCCGTGCGCGCCGCCCAAGGACGTCGGTTGGTCTCCGACAAATCGGTCATCTTTCTCTTTCTCCACGGCGGTCCCAGCCAGATCGAGACCTTCGACCCCAAAGATGGTTCGCCGGCAGAGTTTCGCAGCGTCACCGGCTCGGTCCGCACCCGTATTCCCGGCGTGACATTCGGCGGCACCTTCCCCCGTTTGGCCGCCATGGCCGACAAGGTTGCAATCGTCCGCAGCTTCGTGCCCGGCGACGGCAACCACGACATCAAGCCAATCGTTGGCCGCGATACCTTTGGCGCCAACCTCGGGTCCATTTACTCCCGCGTCGCCGGCCGCAATCATCCGGCCACGGGACTGCCGACCAACATCCTGTTGTTTCCCCGGGCTGTCGATCCGAACACGCAACCAGGCAACATGTCGTTTGGACGCTTTGCCGCCACAGGCACGCTCGGCACCGCCCATGCCCCCTATGACCCCAGCGCCGGCACTAATGCCGTCAACGACATGCGCCTGCACGTGCCGCTGGCTCGACTCGAGGACCGCCGCCGCTTGCTCGGCCAGCTCGACCAAGTGCAATGGTAGCTGGCAGAGTCGCGGACCCTCGACGGTCTTGACCGCGTCCGCGAGCAGGCATTGGCCACAGTCCTGGGCGGCGTGGCTGACGCCTTCGACCTCACCAAGGAGGACCCGCGCGTCCTGGAACGTTACGATACCTCCACGCTGGTCAAGCCCGAGAACATCGATCGCAGATGGAGAAATTACCAGAACTATGTCGACAACGTCAAGTCGCTGGGCAAGCTGCTCTTGCTGGCCCGCCGACTGTGCGAACGCGGCGCCGGTTTCGTCACGGTCACGACGAATTTCGTCTGGGACATGCATGCCGACGTCAACAATGCCCCCGTCGGCGAAGGCATGGGTTACATGGGCGTGCCGCTCGATTGGGCCTTGTCCGCCTTCTTGGCTGATGTCGAAAGTCGCGGCCTGGCGGAAAAAATCCTGCTCGTGGTCTGCGGCGAAATCGGCCGGACGCCGCGGATCAACCGTGCCGGCGGGCGCGACCATTGGGGCAACCTCGGTGCCTTGCTCCTGGCGGGTGGCGGCCTCAACATGGGACAGGTCATCGGCCGCTCCGACCGCACCGGCGGCGAACCGACCACGCAACCGGTTCGCATCCAAAACCTCATTGCCACCATCCTGCGGACCCTTTTCGACGTCGGCGAACTCCGCCTCGTGCCGGGTTTACCGCGGGAAATTGCCCAGACGATGACCGCTTGGGAACCGATCCCGGGGTTAATGTAACCGCACAATTCGCCTGGGGGCGGTTCTTCCTTCCTCCGACCCGACAAACGCTGGCGACGGTCCGCCTTGGCCGTCGGAATCCGTGCCGACGGCGCCGTTATGCACTCCGGCGGTGCGGGTGCCGGTGGCGGTGTCTCTATGGCGGTGTCCCTGCGGCGGCGAAACCCGCCTCGCATGGTATTGGCTGAGATTGGAAGCCGGTCACCGCCTCACTTCAACTTGTCGCGGACTGCCGCGAGTTTGGACAACACATCTTGGCGATGAGCCATGCGGGGGTCTTGCAACGCGGCCTCCAGCGCGGGGAGGGCGCTTTTGGCATCCTTGCCAATGGCAGCCAAGGCGTCGGCAGCGGCTATGCGGACTGTGCCGGAAGCATCCTGCCGCACCACCTCCGCCAGCACGGGAACGGCCGATTTGGCGGACGGCCCGAGTTGCCCAAGCCTTTGGGCCGCCGACAGCCGTTCATTCCGATCGGCACTGCGCAGCGCTGTGAGGAGTTCGGGGATCATTCCTGGGTGCGGCGGATCAGGAATCAGGTCTCGCTGGGCGACATAATCTCGCAAGCCAAGGCTGACCCGTAAGCGCTGAAGCTTGGCCCGGCCCGCGCGGAGATCGTCCCGCGTTCCCTTGCTAAGCACCAGAGCGACTCCGTCCTTGCCGGCGCTGAGCGCTTCCAGGGCCGGAATGAGCTTCTCCGGCGGACCAGCGTGCCATCGGGCCAGCAAGTTCGGGTCGGCATAGATGGCGTACCAGAATTCCCAGTCGCGCGGCGGGCACATCGTCGCGTACCAACAGCCATCAATGTACGTGTGGCCGAAGTCGCCGTAGGGATCATACTTGCGCGTCAACATCACGGCGGTCTTGCCCGGCTCGGCCCATTGCAGGGCATAGTTCCAATCTTTCTCATTGGGCCGAACAGGGACGTCACCCGGCCCTCGGTGCGCCGGCGTGCCTTTCAAGTCGAAGATGTGTTTCACGAGTTCTTTAGGATACTTCCCCTTGAGATCGCGAACTTTCCTATAGATGATGATCCCTCGCTCCTTGTTGACCTTGTCGACACGTAACACTGTGACATACGTCGAATCAACGACAGCCGCGCCGAGGGTGGAAACGGGGGCCGTAATGTAGGCGTGAGCGATAGTGTTGATGCCCGCGCTGAGACACAGTATGGCGAGCCAAGGCGAACGGACCAAACGCGCTGCGGCTTCCATAGTCTCGCTCCTTAGTCCAAGCGACAGTCTCGCTTTGCTGTCAACCTCCCTTGGTTGACATCTTAGCAATTCTTCTAACGATGACGGCACGTACAATCTCAACGCTTCCGTCGCCGATCGCTTTGGGCGAGGCTCGTACCACCTTTCGGGCGGCTGGCAACCGCCGCAGCGCCGCTTCGCCATCAGACCGCCCGGCGTTGATCGGCTTCGGTGAGACTCGACGGCAGCCGGGCAAGGAGTCGTTTTCCTTCCCGACCAGCGAACGCTTGCCGGTCGTCTGTCTTAGTTTCCGTGTTGGAAACGCCGCCGTGGCCGCTTCGTCCGGCGGCAAGGGGCCGCGACTTTGTACAACTACCTGGGGCCGCCATCGCGAAGCACCATCGTAGCATTCAGGAAAGGACAAGCAACCATGCGACTGGGACTGATCAATTCGGCCTGGGCCCAAGCGGGCAAGGGGACTGCGTATGGCATTCGCATGACCAAGGAGATCGGCTTCGACACGATCGACATCTTCACCGATCCGCTCGACATCGACGTCAAGGAGCGCCGCCTCATCAAGCGCGAGTGCGATGCCGCCGGATTGCCGATCATCAGCGTCGCGTGCGTCGCCGTCGGCCTGATCGACTTCAATCCCAGCGTGCAGCGTTTCCATCTTCAGCGCTGCAAGGCGTATCTCGATCTGGTCTACGAATACGAGGCGAAGAACCTGCTGCTGGTCTTGGGCGAGTACCTATGGGAGCGACAAGTCATTCCGCCGCGGGAGCAATGGTCCACGGCGGTGCGCCACTGCCGCGAGCTGGGGCGCTACGCCGCCGACCTGGGCGTGCAAATCGCCCTGGAGCTGGAACCGTTCAAACTATCGCTGCTCAACAACATCGACAATATGGTGCGGTTCCTCGACGAGGTCGATCATCCCGCCGTCAAGGCGAATATCGACATTTCTCACCTGCAACTTTCAGGTACCAAGCCGGAAGAACTGCGCCGTCTTCAAGGCAAGGCGATTCACGTGCATCTGTCGGATTGCGATGGCAAAGTCCACGGCGATCTGCCGCCGGGCCGCGGCGTCGTGGACTTTGGTCCCTATCTCCGCGAAATCAAGGCCCTGGGAATCGACGGGGCCATCAGCATCGAACTGGAATACTCGCCGGAACCGGACAAAATCGCCGAGTGGGTGCGCGAGGCCTACCAGGCCACTGATCGGTTGCTGCAAGCCGTCGGTCTGCGCGGCTGACGCGAACCGCCAGGCCGCATCTGTTGTGTTCGAGCGCAACGCCGCCCGGACCTTGGGCCGAACGCTAGGGGGCCGCCTATCCGTCGAAACTTCCCGGAAATCGAACAGACAGCGCCGCCACGCCAGGCGACCGCTGAAAGCGGGTCGGACAGCTTTACTGGCCGATCAACGCATTGATCCTTTTG
>JANWVS010000690.1 GCA_025056835.1 Gemmataceae bacterium
AGATCGCCGACGAGACGGCATCGGTGTACGACCGCGCCCCGCCTCCTTTGAGCGAAACGATCGTTCGACCGGGGCCGACCTTTTCAAACACCGGCGGAGTGTGAAACGTCACCGGGTCGCTGCTGGCTTGGGGCACTCCCTGTCCCTTGACTGTCAAGACGTGCAACAGGACTGGTGTTTCATAGTCTTTGACCTGGTTGAGCCAATACCGCAGGCTGGTGAGGTCGTGGCCGTCGATGGGGCCGACGTAATGAAAACCGAGTTCTTCAAAGAGCATACCGCCGGTGAGCAGAGCTTTCAGCGCGTCGCGCACCTGGTCCACGGCCTGATTGGCCATTTTGCCGATGAACGGGAGCTTGTCCAAGATGCGTTTGAGGCGGCGCTTGCTTCCTTGGTAAAAGTTGGTCAAACGGGCACGGTCCAAGCACGAAGCCAACGCGCCGACGCGCGGGCAGATCGACATCTTGTTGTCGTTAAGGACTACCAGGAACTTCTTTTTGAGATCGCCTGCGTTATTGAGCGCCTCGAAGACGATCCCGCTGGGCAGTGCTCCATCGCCGACGACCGCAACACTGTGTCGATCCGACCGGCCAAGCAGGTCGTCAGCCACCTTCAGCCCTAAAGCCGCGGAAGTTGCGCAACCGGCGTGCCCGGTCATGAACAGATCATAGGGGCTTTCCTCCGGGTTGGGATAGCCCATTAATCCCCCCCGGGTGCGGATGGTATGGAAGCGCTGATACCGACCCGTGATCAGCTTGTGCGGGTAGATTTGATGGCCGGTGTCCCAGATCAAACGATCCTTGCTGAAGTCGAACGTCAGATGCAAGGCCAGGCAAAGCTCGACAACGCCGAGATTGCTGGCGAAGTGGGCGGGACGAACACTCAACACCCGGACCAGCTCATCGCGCATTTCCTGGGCGAGTTGCAACAGTTGCTCGTCGGACAGCGACCGCAAATCGGCCGGCCCGGCAATCCGGGGTAGAATTTGACTCATGCGGGTATCCCTTTCGCTCGTTCATCCTTGGCGGCTCGCGTTCCACGCGGATCCCGCCCGGCGGAAGTTTGCTCCCGCCGTCGCGCAGGAATCGTCTCCTGACGCTAAGCATTCTAGTGGTTATGTTACACAGTTCTTCACAATTGCCACGTGAAATTAACCAATGACGCGGGCCAAGGGGAAGGCGACTTTGTGGAATTCTCCTATTTTGTCGCTAGGGGAGCGATCGATGAACAGCGCCTTCGACATCCTTCGCGAGCGCGGCTTTATCCAGCAATGCACCGACGCAGCAGCCGTTCGTACCTTGCTCGCCCAAGGGCCGGTCGTTTTCTATTGCGGTTTCGACCCGACAGCCGACAGCTTGCACTGCGGCAGCCTCATGCCGATGATGGCCATGGCCCATTTGCAGCGTGCCGGCCACACCCCGA
Source organism: Gemmataceae bacterium (assembly GCA_025056835.1). Lineage (GTDB taxonomy): Bacteria > Planctomycetota > Planctomycetia > Gemmatales > Gemmataceae > JANWVS01. The sequence goes on from JANWVS010000690.1 coordinate 1,423, forward strand.
TCGCGGTCATCGGCGGCGGTACGGCGCTCGTCGGCGATCCCAGCGGCAAGACGGAAATGCGCAAGCTGCTCAGCGCCGAAGACGTTGCCGCCAACGGCCGCGGCATCCTCGCCCAACTCCAGCGCTACCTCGTGCTCGACGGGGTTCGCGGCCACTTCATCAACAACGCCGACTGGCTCCTGCCGCTCCGCTACATCGATTTCCTTCGCGATATCGGCCGGCACTTTCGCGTCAACGAAATGATGCGTGCCGAAGCTTACCGTGCCCGGCTGGAACGCGAGGAAGGTCTTT
>JANWVS010000691.1 GCA_025056835.1 Gemmataceae bacterium
CGTCTCGACCTTCGGCGGCAGTCGACCCGACATGAGATCGAACAATAAAGGCTGGATTGCTTCGGAAGGCACGGCCCAACTTTCGGTGCGGCCGGCGCGACAGATATTGATCCCCACCACTCGACCTTGCAAATCGACGATTGGGCCGCCGCAATCGACCGGTTTGACCACCGAATCGTGCTGCAAAATCGTCGGATAACCGCCGCGGCGGCTGCTCAGCTCGCTGCCCATGCGATTTTGTTGTTCACCGCGGTTGAAGTCGGGCGGGCGGCGTTCCAAGGTTGGCCGCAGTTCCAATTCGGTGTCCCCTCGGCGGATGCGCAAGGTGATGGTGTCGCCGGGCTTATGCTTGGCTACCTCGCGTTGGAACTGTTCGACGGTTTTCATCTCGATGCCGTTGACCGACAATATCGTGTCTTTCTTTTTCAGGCCGACTTTGGCGGCAGGCTTATCGGCGAGAACGTCGAGAATGCGGGGATGACCGTCGCCATCCTCCAGCTGCACACCGAGATACCCCGCTTTGCTCAGGTCGATCGAGGGGAAGCTGAAGGCGCCTTTAGGGATGGTTCGGGTGGCGACGCTGACGATCCCGATGGCCACGGGTTCTTCACCCATTCCCACGCAAGCCAACCAGCTGCCAACTCCCACCTGCTTGCTGTCGGTGAATTCGACGGGTTTCAGTCCGGTGGCTTCGATCTTCAGCAAGGCCAGGTCATGTTGTTGGTGGAGGCCGACCCAGCGGGCATCGTAGGATTTGCCATCGCGAAGTTTGACGGTAATGTCGCCTTGCAGGTCGTTGGCCTTGGTCAGAATCCAACCGTCCGGTCCGACGATCATGCCCAAGGCCGCATCCTTACCGTTGCACTGCACGCGAACGGTGCTCTCACTCGGTTTGGCTACGGCCTCCTTGAAGGCCTTGAGGAAGACGGGGTTGCTGCGCGTCAAGGAGGAGGCGGAGTCCTTGCCGAAAAAGATCTGTGCTTCGGCTGGAGCTGCCGAGGCGAGAATTCCCAGGCCAACGAGCCATGCCGACCAGAAGCGTTGCCATCTCATGGTTTATCCCGGACGTTTACTGAGCGTGACCGTGAGTCTCAAAGTTTCTTCGTCGCGGCGAACTTCCAGCGACAGCGTGTCGCCTGGTTTTTTCGACCGCACCAATTTGTCAAAGTCTTCGGCGCCGGCCAGTTTCGTTCCGTCCACAGCGATGATGACATCGCCGACCTTCAAACCAGCCTTGGCCGCGGGCGAATCGGTTTGAACCGACTCCACTCGGCACTGATTACCATCCGTTTTCGCACGCAGGCCGAGAAAAGGCTCATCGTTTTCCTTTTTCGGGCCTTTGCCTCCCTTGCCCTTGGGTCCCGCGCCGAAGAGGTTGTCGCCCCACACTTCCCCCTTGGCTAAACGGTCCCACGTCTCCTGGTACGTGTCAATCGGCACGTGAATGTTGGCGGTGATCGGCAGACCGATCCGGCTATGGATACCAATCACCTTGCCGTGCATGTCGAACAATGGTCCGCCGGAGTCGCCACCGACCAAGGTGCAGTCGGTTCGCAAGTAACCTTTGTTGATTTCGAGGATACGTCCCAAGCGTACCACAGGCGCGCGTCCCGTGATATAACCGTTGGGGTGGCCGATCGCCAGACACCAATGGCCCTTGCGCAACTCCGAAATCTTGCCCATTTCGACAGTCGGCCACTCGCCTTTGTCGGT
>JANWVS010000692.1 GCA_025056835.1 Gemmataceae bacterium
CGGCGGCCCCGCCGTGGCCTGCGTGTTGTACTTGAAATAATTGTCCCAGGCGTAATCGAGGCGCTCGAGGGCCTGCTCGATCGGCACGGCCACATAGCGGTCGCCGTTTTTTGCCACCAGCTGAAGCCGTTCCAGCTTGGCTAAGGCGTCGTCGATCTCGAAATCAACCTTGATGTCGGCGATGCGCTCCAAGTCCATTTCGACATAGTTGTCGAGGTCGGTGGCGGTCCAGCCGCGCTCGCCGGCATGGCGCCACAAATGAAAATAAGCCAATAACGCCTCGCGGGTCTCCTGTTCCTCGGCTTCGTCGATCAGGTGGAAGAGCACGCCCAGATTATTGCCGAGATTTTGGTAGTACAGGCTTTGCGTCAGCCGTAAGGTGTGGGTCGTTTTGGCACTTTGGTAGCCGTAGTATTGCCGGTAGCCGTAGCCGAACACAGCCACCAAAGGCCCCCAAAAAAATTGCCAGCCCAAGGCCGCCGCGGTGAGCGCTTGCTTGAGGATGTTGTACGTGATAAGCCCCAGCCCGCTAACGATCGATCCGCCGAGCTTCAGGCGGGCGACCCCGGGCATTTGCATGCGGGCGCCGGGGAGCAGCATTTCCAGGTCCATCTTGGGGATATCTTTAAAGATTTTGAGGAAGACGTCGTCGGTGTCGATTCCCCCGGGCAAGCGCTTGCTCGGCCGCAGCTTGACGATCAAGACCAGCCGCTCGTACACGGGCAATTGCACCGCTTCGAGCCGCCAGAACTTGCTCAGGCGGCGCCGATAGCGTGTGCCCTTGGTGTCTCCACGGACGTAGAGATCGAAGCGCTCCATGACGTTGAAATCGACTTCCATGTTGAGGCCCCAATCGCTGACCTCGCGCATGGCGTCGAGGATCACCTGCCGATCGAGGCGCTTGAAGTTGGCCCGCTCCATCAGTTGGGCAAAGCGGGCAAACAACCGATCTACCTTGGCGGCCCTTTGCTCGGGGGACAGGGTCGTAATCGCCTTGGTGCAGGCGTCGGGGTCGAACGGAGCATACTCGTCCTTCAGCTCTTCCAACACCCGATGGTACTCGAAGTGAAACGTGGCCGACAGCAGTTCGGCGAGCCGCCGGAATTGCTCACCCAGCGCGGGCGTCATGTCGCGGTCGCGGCAAAGCAGCTCAATCAAGTCGCGCCGCCGCAGGGGAATGTAGTGTTCGCGGTCCTTGTACTCGGCCATGGGCTGGCTACCATTTTCCGGTTCTCTACCATTCCAGGTTCTCTAATGAATCTTCGGGTTTCTGGACCATTTCTTCGACGAGATCGTGCAGAATCGGCAAAATATCCCCCACCCGCTCGGGCCGCTGCGCCGCTTTGTAAGAAAGGCACTGGTGGATCAAGTCGCACAGCTTCTTGGGGGCCTGCGGATTGAGTTCCTGCACGGGCTTGAGGACGTTGGTAAAGGCCTTGGCGTCCATCGGCAAACCGCCCGCGGCCGGAATGACGGGCGGCGGCAACCGCCAGGTCGTGAGTCGGTACATCGTCGCCCCGAAGTTGTAAATGTCGGTCTGCTCGTTGACAATACCGCCCTTGGCTTGCTCAGGGGCCATGTACTCCGGCGTGCCCTGCACCCGATCTTTCCGCTCGCCCTTGATCCATGCCAGCCCGAAGTCGATGATCTTCACCTCGCCACGCTTCCCGTAAAGGATGTTGTTCGGCTTCAGATCAG
>JANWVS010000693.1 GCA_025056835.1 Gemmataceae bacterium
GGCCGCCGTTGGGTGCGGAAGGAGGCGACCGGCGGGTGCATGCGGTAGGCGCGAAGCAAGATCAACTCGCCGATGGCCCCGTCCTTGATCCGTCGGAACAATTCGCCGCGGGCCTCGCAGTGCCGGCACATCAGGCCGACCCCGATTTTCAAGTCGGTGCGTTCGGTGCGCTCGGCCAACTCCAGCATGCGCCGCGTGCTCGGACCATCGACCGTGATCGGCTTTTCCATGAAGACGTGAAGCCGCTTCTCGATGGCGTATTCCAACATCAGCCAGCGGAAAGCAGGCGGCGTGGTGAGGATGACGACGTCGCCCGGCCGCAGCGTGTCCATCGCCCGGCGGTAGGCATCGAAGCCGATGAATTGTCGCTCGCGCGGCACATCGACCTGATTGGCTCGATTAGCACGCATGCGGTTGTCGCGGATCGATTGCAGACTGCCGTTGAGCCGATCCTGGAAGACATCGGCCATGGCGACGAGTTGGGTCGGCCCTTTTTCGGTAGACAGGGCGTTGATCGCGGCGCCGGTACCGCGGCCGCCGCAGCCGACCAGGGCGAGCTTGATGGTATCGTCGCCGCCGGCATGAACTTGCGGCAGAGCAACGCCGGTCAGGGCCGAAGCTGCCGCGGCGCCGGCGGTCTTCAAGGCGTCGCGCCGCGAGAAGCCGTGTTTCTTCGTGGTTTGCATGGAAACGGTTCCTTTCTAGGTCAGGGGGTGCTCCAGGCGGGAGAAGATTATTGTGCGGCGCGCGGCAGGTTTGCTCAAGCGGAGACGGAAAGAAATTTCGCCGGGACCGCCATCCCGCGGCCATCGGCAACAAGCCAGCTGTTTGCCGCTACGAACGGGCAACGACATGGTTGCGTAACACTCCCAACCGTTCGATCCACAGCTCCACGACGTCGCCGGGTTTGAGCCAACCGCCGACGGCCTCGGGCGTCAATTCCAGGATGCAACCGCTGCCGACGGTGCCGGAGCCGAGCACATCGCCGGGGCGCAGGCAGGTATCGCGACTGGCGTGGGCCAGCAGCTGCGGCCAACTCCAATACATCGTGCCCGCGTTGCCGCGCGAATATACCCGGCCGTTGACCGTTGCCGTCATTTCCAAGTGCAAGCGGCCGTCGCGGTAGACGTCGCTCAGCGCATCCAGGGTGACCAGCTCCGGTCCCAGCGAGGTGGCAAAGTCCTTGCTTTTGCTCGGGCCGAGACCGACGGCCATCTCGCGCCGCTGCAAGTCGCGGGCGCTCCAGTCGTTCATGATCGTGAAACCGGCGACACACGCAAGTGCCCGGTCGTCGGCCGGCAAGTCGCGGGCGGCTGTGCCGATGACGCAGGCCAATTCCAGTTCGTAGTCGAGCGCGGCGCTGCCTTGCGGCGCGGCCACGGGGTCACCGTGGCCGATGACGCCGGCGGGATTGGAAAAATAGAACACGGGAATCTCGTACCACTGCGGGACCATGTCGAGGCCGCGCTGCCGCCGGCACGTCTTCACGTGTTGCTCGAAAGCGTAAAAATCGCGAATGCTGGCGACCGGCGGAAGGGGCAGGCGCATGGCGGTCCTCGCTGGTGCGTCACAGGGTGCCGCGGCGGGCCTGCTCGCGTTCGATGGCCTCGAAGAGCGCCTTGAAATTGCCCTTGCCGAAGCTGCGTGAGCCGTGCCGCTCAATGACCTCGAAAAACAGCGTAGGGCGATCTT
>JANWVS010000694.1 GCA_025056835.1 Gemmataceae bacterium
GTCCTTTCGATGTGACCGGGCCAGCAGACGGCATGGAGGCGGCCGGCCAGCAACCACAGACAGAAACCTATGGCGATCCCGAGAAACCCGTTTCCCGGTTGCCAGCCGCCCCATTCGTAGCCCGAATAGATGCGGACAACAAAGAGAATCGCGCACACCACGAGGGCCGCGGCCGCCATCTTGGCGCATCGGGAGGTAATCGGCCGCCGCGGCGCGCCGGCCAGGCGCCAAGGAACATCAACAAACCATTCGGCGATCGGATGCTTGATGGCGGCGAGCAGCCAGGCGATGGGCAACCCCAAGGCCAGACCGGCGAGCAGGTTGGTGTCGTCGCTTCCCGGCAGGCCCGTCAAGGTCAACATCAAGCAGGCCCCTGCGGCCAGTCCCACCGCCACGCCGCACCACCAACTCCGCACGGCAGCCCCCGCGCGGTCGACCAAGCCGCCAGGTTCGACGGGAGTCAGATACGCCAAGAACATGCCGTAGGCCGACAGCAAGACGATCACGAACAACCAAAACGCCACGACGAGCCACCCATGCCATTGCATCACGACATGCAGATTGATCGCCGGTAAATGAAATACCACATGGCTGACCTGCCTGACGCCGGTCAAAACGACCACCGCGAATGTCAAGGCGAGCAACGTCAAGCTGTGGCGGTAGAGAAATTGCGCAACGATCAGCATTTGCCGATGAAGGCGTTCCGCCTTGGTGCCGGTCTCCGGCGTAGGTCCCATGGCTGTCGACTCCTCCAGGCATCGCGACGGACTTACTGCGGTCGGGTTCCGCTCCCTCGGCTGCCGGCTGCCGAGATCGAACCGTTTTTGGTTGCCTCCCCTGCGTGAATTCGACAAGATAACTGTAGCCATCCGCCATCGACGGTCCATGATTTATGCAGGCCGCCTCCCTAACGCCCGGCATCGCTCGCGTCTTCCAAACGTCGCCGGGACCGCTCCAGTCTTTTGATTTTCACACGCCCACGCGTGTCGTTTTCGGACCCGGCACGCTCAATCGCTTGGGAGAATTGGCCCGCGAACTCGGCGATACGCGCGTCCTGCTGGTGACCGACCCCGGCCTGGAGGCTGCCGGGCATCCCCAGCGGGCGGAACGGTCCCTGCGCGACGCCGGCCTGGAAGTGTTCGTCTTCGACCAAGTCGAGGAAAACCCTTCCAGCGCCCACGTCGAACGCGGCGTCGCCTTTGCCCGGCCGTTAGGCATCGACCTCATCGTCAGCGTCGGCGGCGGCAGCGCCATGGATTGCGCCAAGGGAATCAATTTCCTCCTCACCAACGGCGGTTGCATGGCCGATTACAAAGGTTTCGGCAAGGCCGCCAAACCGATGCTCCCCTCCATCGGCGTGCCGACGACCGCCGGCACCGGCAGCGAAGCCCAATCCTATGCCTTGATTGCCGACGACAAGACGCACATGAAAATGGCTTGCGGCGATCGTAAGGCTGCCTTTCAAGTGGCGATCCTCGATCCCGAAGTGACCTTGTCGCAGCCGCCGAGGGTCGCCGCCTTGACCGGCATCGACGCCTTGTCCCACGCCGTGGAATCGTACGTCACCGCCAAGCGCAATCCGATTTCCCAGATGTTTGCCCGCGAGGCCTGGAAGTTGCTCGAAGCCAATCTGGAAACGGTGTTAACCAGCCCCCAGGACCTCCAAGCCCGTGGTGCGATGCAGATG
>JANWVS010000695.1 GCA_025056835.1 Gemmataceae bacterium
TGATCACGGCGTCCAAGCTAGAGCACGAATCTCGCCGAATTCCCGAGCCAGTTTGCTCCAGCTGTGGCCGCCGTCGCTGGAGCGATACACTTCGCCGCTCACGCTGCTGGCGTAAATTAGCGCGGGGTCCGCGGGATGCACGGCGAAGTTCCAAATCGTGCTGTTGGCCAACCCAGGAAACACCGCCGACCGCCACGACCGGCCATCGCCGCTGCCGACCGCCACGAGGCCCTCGCTGCCTGGCGGGCCGTTACCGACCCCCAGAAGCACGCCGTCCGAGGGCCGCAGCGGCAGGGCCAGCGCCCGGCAATACGACCACGGCAGCCATTGCGTCATGCGCAGCGGCTGCCAGGAGCGGCCATCGTCGTCGCTGCGGTGCAGGTCGGCGTTGGTGGCGGCGAGAAGCACCTTCCGGCCGTTGCCGCGCCAGATGGCCAGATCGTGGATGTCGTGGGACACCAGGCCTTGGCCCGAATACGGCTGCCACGTCGCGCCGCCGTCGGTACTGCGCTGGATCCCGTCGATTTCGATGCCGGCCCAGAAGGTCTGCGGGTCGTCGGGGTCGGCCTTGAGGGTTGTCACACGCGTGTACAGGATGCGGGGACATTCTTGGCGAATGGCGGCGATGCCAGGCCGCCAATTTCGGCCGGCATCGTCGGAACGCCAAATACGCGATGGTCGCGTGCCCACCAAGATCATTTCCGGCTGCGCCGGCGGAATGAGAATCGACCAAACTTCCTGGCCGTTGATCGGCGAATCGACCTGCTGCCAGTCGTCGCCGCCGTTGCTGCTGCGGAACAGTCCGGCTTCGGTGCCGGCATACAGCAAGCGGTGGTCGAACGGATGGACGGCCAAGGCCCGGACGTAACACTCGACGAACATCCCCTCGGCGGCCCGGGCGAAGGTCTGACCGCCATCGAGGCTGCGAAAGATGCCTTCGCCGATGCAGCCGACAAACACGCGGTGGTCGATCATGGCGTGCGGCTCTCGCGTTGGCAGGGTAATTGGTTGAGACTGTCGCACCCGGCCGGCAGGATGGCCTCTTCGACGACCAACACGGGAAAGCCGTCCTTGATGCGAAAGCACAAGGCACAGCGTTCACAGACGAGGTGGTCGTCGGCCAACCGCAGTCGCGTCCGGCTGGGGTCCATCGGACAACGAAGGATTTCAAGGAGTTCCTTGCTGATCATAGTCGAAGCAGTCCTTACCCGACGACCTCACGTGTCCGGATGGAGATAGAAATCCAAAAGTTCGCGGCAGGCTTGGCACGCCGTCGCGAGGCGAACAATAAAGGCAGCCTGGAAGAAAAACCAGAGAGTGTAAAACACTCGTTCCACGGTGACCAACACGTTGGAAGTGCCGGCGCACGCGTACAATTGATACGCCATCATGATGAAAACGATGCTCAAGCCCATGTTCGTGACGCTCCGCCCGCGAGCTTCCAACGGCTCGTCGCGGAGCATTTGGCCGATCGTCCAAATAAAAATGGCCAGCAGAATCGGTTGAAATTGCATCACCGTCTGGATGAGCAGGGCGAGCAGCACTTCCCAAGTAGGACTGCGGCACCAAATCTCATAAGGGGTTCGAGCGCGTTCGATATTGGTGTCGCTCATGACGATTTCGGGCGCATAGAAAGGCACCAGGACATAGCCGATCACG
>JANWVS010000696.1 GCA_025056835.1 Gemmataceae bacterium
GATTTGAATTTCTTCATCAGGCTTGGAACACCGCGGGGCCGTTCGATTGTGGCGCAAGTCGTTATTTTCCGAATGAGGCGGGCCGGTTTACGAGCGACGCAAAAGAACTTATGGGACTATCGAACAGCCTTGGCGGCGGTGCGGCTGCCGGTGCTTTTTCTAGCAAACGCCGGCGTTTCGCGATATAGAATAATAGGGTAGTTGACTCGCAGTTCCCGTTCTATACCGCCCGGTCCATGACTATCTATGGAGAAAGTCACTGAAACCTGGGTTACGGCGCAAGAGCGGCCCGTATCGATCACGAACCGGAACGCCTGCCTGGTGCACATCTATCCCACCGGTCCGGGCATGGGCACGCGCTATTGTCTGGGCGACACGCCGTTGGTGATCGGCCGCGGCAACGATTGCGACATCCTCATCAACGACCACTCGGTTTCGCGGCGCCACGCCCGCATCCAGCCCGGGGCCGACGGCTACTACGCTGTCGATTTGCAAAGCACCAACGGCACCTACGTCAACGACGTGCCGGCCTCGATGTGCAAATTGAAAGACGGCGATTACTTGCGCATCGGCAATTGTATCTACCGTTTTCTGATGGGCGGCAACGTGGAGGCGGAGTATCACGAGGAAATCTACCGCCTGACGATTATCGACGCCCTGACAGACATTCACAATAAGCGGTATTTCCTGGAGTTTCTTGATCGTGAGCTGGCCCGGTCGTCGCGGTATGCGCGGCCGCTGTCGCTGGTCATGATCGACATCGACCGGTTTCGGACGATCAACGAAGACTTGGGGCATCTGGGCGGCGACTTCACCTTGCGCGAGTTGGCTTCCCGCATCAAGGGGAATATCCGCAAGGAAGAACTCTTCGCCCGCTATGGCGGCGAAGAGTTTGCCGTGCTCTTGCCCGAAACCAACTCCCAAGGAGCCGTGCGCTTGGCGGACCGCCTGGTAAAGGTCGTCAACCAGACGCCTTTTCAGTACGAAGACAAATCGTACACGGTCACCATCAGCGCCGGCGTGACCACAACGGCCGGCGAAAAAAACCTTTCTCCGGCGGACCTTATTCGTCGCGCCGACGAGAAGCTTTATGAGGCCAAACGCGCCGGCCGCAATTGCGTCGCCAGCTGAGCCGCTAGAAAGTGACCGCTTTGGCGGGCGGATGTTGCTCCCATTCCTTGCGGACCTGGCCGAGGCCCCAGGCGCACATTTCGAATTGTTCGCTGAGTCGGCGGAGCACCGGCGCTTCGGCCGAGTACGGACCGTCGGAATAGGTGCTCGCAATCCAATACGAGCGTTTGCCTTGGGCGCAGTAGTCGATGAAATGGTCCTTACGGGTTTGTGCCCGCAGCCGCTTGAGGGCCTCCGGATACACTCCGGTCCAGAACAGGGTGAAATCGCCGATGTGCCGGTGAATCTCGCGGCACGTGCGGCCGGCCGGCAGGGCAGACGCCTCGACCAGCATGTCGGCCACCTGTTCCAGAGAGCGCTCGGTTTCGGCGTGCCAGCGCCGGACGTCATTCATGTGGATAAACCGCGCCAGCAGCAACGAGAGATAATCGACCAGGTGCGGATCGGCGACTCCCAGGTTTTCAACAAAGGTGTGTTCCGTTAAACCCGAGAAATAGCGACGCAGTGGGTGATTGGCATTGTAG
>JANWVS010000697.1 GCA_025056835.1 Gemmataceae bacterium
CCAGTTCTTCGGCAGGGTGGAAACCATGAGTAATCAGCGTGCCGCGCCGGCCCTCGGGGCCGAGATACACGATGAGCCGGCGCTCGGCCAACGGCCGCAAAGTAGCCCGCAACGCTTCGAGGTCGTCAATCGGTTCCATGCGGCTGGCCCGGCCGCGCAATTCGCCTTCGGTCTGTGGTCCACGCAGCAGCAACTCGGCGAGCACCGCCATCTCGACCTTGCCGACTTGCCATTGGTCGTAGAGATTGTGCCGCCAGCGATCGACCCGTCCGCCGGTGACCCTGGTGACGAGTCCGCGGCGTTGCAGACTGGCGAGAGCCGCCTCCACTTGTTCTTCGCCGAGGTTCATCACCGGGTCGCGATTCGATTTTTGATTGCAGCCGACGGTAAGGGCGTTGAGGCTAAGGGGATAGGCGTCCGGCGTCGTTTTCGCCTTTTCCACCAGAACGCCGAGCACGCGGCGATCGAGGGCGAAAAGCGTCGGCCAGGCAGCTGGGGCAGGAGAGGTCGTTTCCATCTCATGTATTGTATGCTCGCTATGCTAATCGAAAGCGGTTCGCCGACCGCACACCTGCCGCGACCGTCCTTCCTTTGCGTGGGAGAATCAGCATGCACGGCGCACGAACCATCTTGCTTGTGATCGCAACATGGACGGCGGCATCGCACGCCAAAGCACAACAGCCGCCATTTTACCCCGACAAGGCAAATCTGCTGGTTCTCCGCGTCGGCGATCGCGACGTGCCGATCCGGACCCCCGCCGAGTGGGACCAACGCCGCGGCCACATTCTGGCAAACATGGAACTGGTCATGGGACCTATGCCGAAGATCGCCAAGCTGCCGCTTGACGTGAAGATCGTCGAGGAGGTCAAGCTCCCCCAATACACCCGCAAGCTGCTGACATACCAATCCGGACCAGGTAATCGCGTGCCGGCATATCTGCTGGTACCGCACAACCTGAAGGCCAAGGCGGCCGCAATCTTGTGCCTGCACCCGACGAACCCGAAGCTGGGCAAGGGCGTGGTCGTCGGCTTCGGACCGAAGTACGACCGCGCCTACGCTGTCCACCTCGCGGAGCGCGGCTACGTGACGTTGGCGCCCGATTACGTCGACTCCGGCGACTATCATTTCGATCCGTATAAGAACGGTTTTGCGAGTGCCACCCTGCTCGGAATCTGGAACCACCGCCGGGCCGTCGACCTGCTCCAATCCTTGCCGGAGGTCGACGGCGAGCGGCTGGGGGTCATTGGCCATTCGCTGGGCGGTCACAACAGCATGTTCGTCGCCGCGTTCGAGCCGCGGCTTAAAGTTATCGTGTCGAGTTGCGGCTTCAACAGTTTTTCCAGTTATATGAAGGGCAATCTCGCCGGCTGGAGCCACAAGGGCTATATGCCGAGGATTCGCGAGGTCTACGATCTCAAACCGGAGAAAATGCCGTTTGACTTCCCCGAAGTCACCGCGGCCTTGGCCCCGCGAGCGTTCCTGGCGGTGGCGCCATTGAGGGACAATAATTTCGAAGTCGGCGGCGTCAAGGAGTGCATCGCCGCCGCTGCCCCGGTGTATCGACTGCTTGGCGCCGCCGACAAGCTGCGGGCCATTTATCCGGACGCTGGCCATGATTTCCCCGACGAGGCTCGAAACGAAGCCTACGCC
>JANWVS010000698.1 GCA_025056835.1 Gemmataceae bacterium
CGTCAGCATCGGCGGGGTCATTGAAGACTTTGACCCGAAAACCTTTTTCGAGAAAAAAGATCGCAAGCGCCTCGCGATCATGTCGCGGCCGTTTCAACTGGCGGCGGCTGCGGCCAAGCTGGCGGTCGAAGACGCCGGCTTGAACCTCGAGACGCTCGATCCGACACGACTCGCGACCGTGCTGGGCACCGGTGCGGTGGCTTGTGAACCGGTCGAGTTTGCTCTGGGCGGCAGCCGGTGCGTCATCGGTGCCGGCCGTATCGACCTGCACCGCTGGGGCCGCGAAGGCATGTCGTTGGTGCCGCCGACCTGGATGCTGGCCTATATCCCCAACATGGTCGGTTGCCACGTCTCCGTCATGAACAACGCCCAAGGTCCCAGCAACACGATGACGCAGACCGACGTCGCTGGTTTGTTGGCCTTGGCCGAGGCGTGCCGTTACCTTGAGCGCGGCGCCGCAGACGTCGTGCTCGTCGGCGGCGGCGACACCCGCGTGTCGGTGATGAGCCTGGTGCGGCAGCAAATCATGCAACCCATCTCGCGGCGCAACCACGAACCAACGCGAGCCTGCCGTCCCTTCGACCGCGATCGCGACGGCCTCGTACTCGGCGAAGGCGGCGCCGTTTTTGTCGTCGAAACGGCGGAGAATGCTCAGCGACGCGGTGCGCGCATTTATGCCGAAATCCTCGGCTACGGTGCCGCTTTCGACACAAGCGTCGACCGCCGCCTGGGGCGCTGGCCGCGCGGCGCTCCGATCCTGCGTGACCAGCCCTACACGCCGCGACCCGGCAAGCAGCATGGCCTCACCCGGGCGATTCGCAGCGCCGTGCAGCAGGCAGCGATTGCGGCAAACCAGCTCGACCATGTAAACGCCCACGGCCTCGGCACCGTTGCGGACGACCATTGGGAAGCCTGCGGGCTTGCTGAAGCGCTTGGTCCCGGCGCCGTCCCGGTGTTTGCGCCGAAGTCCTATTTCGGGTTGCTCGGCGGCGCCACCGCCGCCGTGGAACTCGCCGCCAGCCTTCTGGCCATGCACCATCGCCAACTGCCGGCTACTCTCAATTGCGATCATCCTGATCCGAATTGTCCCGTGCGGGTGGCCACAACAGCCCGGTCGATCAGCAAGCCGTACTTCCTCAAGGTGTCGTTCACGGAACTCGGCCAATGCGCGGCGGTCGTGTGCCGCGCATCGCCTGCGCCGACGGGAAAGTCCGGCAGTGGGTAAAGAGACGCCGACTTCCCCGGTAGGTCGTCCGCGCCGCCCCCTGGCTGTTCGATGGTGCCCTCGGTCCTTTCGTGGCGGTGGTAAACCAGTCTGGCTCGTTCGCCAAATAACGACTTGCGCCGCCATCGAACGGCCTTGTTCTGGCCCGGAGGCTAGCTCGTCTTGAAAATCTGCGGCGGTGGGGGTATCAGACGTTCAAGGGACCTCCGCACGCCCGAGGGACACGTGGAACATGGACGCTTCCGCCACCGGCCGCAAACGCATCCTCGCTTGGACGATGGCCACGCTCGTCGCCGCCGGCATTCTGGCCAGTTTTGAGTGGGTGAATTACCGGGGCGTGGTCCGATTCAATTCGCTCCCGGTCTCCGCCTGGGACAAAGTCGTCAT
>JANWVS010000699.1 GCA_025056835.1 Gemmataceae bacterium
CAGGCCGAGATTGCCGCTGTTGGGCCGGCGGCCGATCGCCACCAGCACTTTGTCGAAAGCGGCTTTCTTTTCGGCCACTTCGCCCTCAAAGGTCGCCTCGATTCCGCGGGCTGTTTCGGTCAGTTCTGTGACTTTGGTGTTGAGGTGAATCTGGCGGAATTGCTTGCTCAAGCGGGCCAAGAGCGGCTGGACCAGATCGCGGTCCACTCCGGGGAGCAAGCCACCGGTGAGTTCCACCACTGTGACTTCGCTGCCCAAGGCCGCATAGACCGAGCCAAGTTCCAATCCGATGTAACCGCCGCCGATGACAAGCAGCGACCGCGGTATCGAATCGAGAGCCAGGGCCGACGTGGAATCCAGGACGCGCGGGCTGCGAAGAGCAAACGCGGCGGTCGTCATCGGTGTCGAGCCGGTGGCGATCAGGGCGTTTCGAAATCGTACCCGCAGGCCGCTGTCCACCTCGACAGTATTGGCATCGACGAAGCTCGCTCGACCGGCGATGTGGCGAATGCCGCGTTTGCGACAAAGCTCTACAAGGTTCGTCGCCAGAGAGTCCACGATGGCCGAGATCTTGTCGCGCAATTGCGCCACGTCGATTTCCGGCGGGGCGAAGCGCACCCCAAAAGCAGCGGCATCGGCGGCAGAGCGGATCACCTGGGCGACGTGCAACAGCGCTTTGGACGGAATGCAACCAGCGTGCAAGCACGTACCACCCGGTTTGGCGGCGGCGTCGATCAGGACGGTGGCGACGCCGCGGTCGGCCGCCAGAAAGGCTGCCGCGTAGCCACCGGGTCCGCCGCCGATCACCGCCAGATGAGTTGCGAGAGTTTCCGTCATGCCCCGGTGTCCGATCTCGCGCCGTCCTCGATGTTGGACTGACCCGCCAGCGCAGGCTTGGGGAAAGGGGACCTGGGCTTGGCCGCCGATTGCCTGCTTTGCCCTCGATGAGCCTGATTATACCGGGCGCGCGAACCCGTGGCCAAACGCAGGCATCCTCCTAGGGTGAACCTCATGGCGAAGTTCTTTATCACGACCGCGATTGATTACCCCAACAGCCGGCCGCACATCGGCACCGCCTTTGAAAAAATCGGCGCCGACGTGCAGGCCCGCTATCGCCGCATGCAGGGCTACGACGTTCATTTCTTGATGGGCAACGATGAAAACACCGTCAAAGTATCGCGCCGCGCCGCCGAGCTGAGACGAGACCCGAAAGAGTACTGCGACGACATGGCGCGGCAATTTCGCGAGGTGTGGCGTGCCCTGGACATCAGCTTCGACGATTTTATTCAAACCAGCGAGCCGCGGCACCATGCCGGCTGTCAGAAGTTCATTCAAAGAGTTTTCGACAACGGCCACATCTACAAAGGAGACTACGAAGGTCTCTATTGCGAGGGTTGCGAGGCTTTCAAAACGGAGACCGACGTGAAAGAAGCGGGCGGGCTGTGCCCCGAGCACAAGACGCCGCCGATTCGCCGCAAGGAGCCGTGCTATTACTTCGCGCTGTCGAAGTTCCGCGACCGCCTGTTGCGGTTCTACGATGAGCATCCCGACTTCATTCAACCCGAAACGCGCCGCAACGAGATCGTCGCCCTGGTCAAA
>JANWVS010000069.1 GCA_025056835.1 Gemmataceae bacterium
GTTGGTCGATCTCGTGCCGAACGGCTACGAATTCCGCCTTCGTCTCTTGCCGGAGTTGGTCGATCTCTTGACGAACTGTGACGAATTCCGTCTTTGTTTCTTGACGAAATTGATCGACACTGTGCTGCGTCGCCAACTCTTGAGTGCTGGATTGCAAAGCCTCAAGTAAAGCGGCGGCATGGCCTTCGGCCTGTTCGGGCGTGAACCCTGCTTGCCGGAGGTGCTTGGCGTATTTCAGCGTATCGAAGGCGATCATCGCCATCCGCTCCCGTAGCTTATTCTACCGGCCGCGGCGCGGGAGTGCCATGCGAGTCGGCCAAACGGAGCCGTTCGTTGATGGGAGGATGATCGTAAAACAACCAAACGACGAGCGGATGCGGGGCGGGATCGGCCTTGTTGAGCCGGGCCAACTTCACGAACGCCGCGCGGTAGGCATCCGCCTTGCCCGTGCGATCCAAGGCATAGCGGTCGCACTGTCGCTCGAAATGACGGCTGATGGCATTGTGGATTGGGCTGAGCAGCAAACCAAACAGGGCGAGCACCAGCAGCAGCAACGGCAGCGCGGCCGGTCGGTCCCACGCGGCATACCCGAGTGCCGGCGCCGCCACGCGCAGCCCGCGGTCTACCAACCAAAAGCCGACGGCGGTGAGCACAACCTGGACGCCGATGTGCTTGAGCAAATGACGATACACATGATGCCCTACCTCATGGGCGAAGACGACTTCGATCTCGTCGGGAGTGAATTGTTCCAAGAGCGTATCGCCCAACAGGACGCGACGTGTGCGTCCCAAGCCGGCAAGGGCGGCGTTGGCCTTCTTGGTCTCATCGCTCAGGTGCAGTCGGTAGATGCCCTCGAACGATAATCCCGTGCCGACCGTCAGACGACGAAGCCGTTCCAGTAGGGTCGGATCGTCGAGTGGCGTGACCTTGTAAAAGATCGGCAGGATAACGACCGGCAGCAACCGGCTCAAGACGAGGGTGACCCCCAGCCAGCCGGCCGTGGCCCACAGCCACCACGTCGCGCCGGTTTGCCACAGGAAAGCGTACAATCCGGTCAACAACAACCAGGCGAGCACACCACCGACGAGCCAACTCTTGCAGCGCTTCCACAGCCAACCGCCGAGTGATTGATTGCTCAGCTCGAACCGATGTTCCAGCAAGTAGCTCGACCAGAAGTCGATCGGCAAGGTGACGCATTCGAGGGTGGCCCCCAAGGCCGCGGCCGTCAGCCACAGGGCCAACCAGGGCTGCTGCGGCAAGTGAGCGGCAAACCATTCGTCCAACCACGGACCGAGGAAAACCGCGAAGCCGGCCAACCACACCAGCCCTGCTCCCGTCGCCGCCACCCCGGCTAGTAGTTTGAGCCGTTGGTACCGCTTGACAACCGGCGAGGGCGGTTCGCACCGCGACGACGGACAATCGGCATTCATTTCCTTGCCCCGCTGGCTGAGACCTCGGCGCTGCGATAACTTAACCTCGGGTCGAACATGCAACGCCAGGTCATCTTACTGGGCACCGATACCGACGCCGGCAAAACCACCTTCGCGCTGCTGTGGCTTGCCGCCTTTGCCCGCGACTTTGCGTACTGGAAACCGGTCGAAACCGGACCATCGGACACGGAAACGGTCCGGTCCCTGGTGCCGGACGCCTTGGTGTACCCGCCGGTACAACGTTTCACGGAACCCGTGGCGCCGCCTCTCGCGGCGCGCCGTGAAGGTCGCACAGTCGCCGCGGCCGCGGAACTCGCTGCCCAGCGCCCCCCCTGTACTGATCGGTGGCTTCTTATCGAAACTTTCGGCGGACCGTTGTCGCCGCTCAACGACGCCGAATTACAGCTGGAGCTGATTTCCCGGCTGGACGGGGTCCGGCTGCTCGTGGCGTCCAGCACCCTCGGCGCGATCGGTCGCAGCCTGCTGGCGCTGGAAGCGCTCGGCCATCGCGGCGCCGCGCCGGCTGCTCTCGTCTTGATCGGTCCGGAAGACGAATTCGCGGCAGCACAAGTGCAGCAGCACCGGCCATCGACACCGGTCTTTTCTTTGCATCCGCCGCGCGATTGGACGATTGCCGGCGTCGCGACCGCTGCGCTCGAACAGCGCGATCGCCTTGAAGCGCTGCGGAGCGTGCTCGCGGCTGGTCCGACGCCGCAGGAAGAGCAGATCGCGGTGCCACTGTTGCGCGACCTCATTCACCGCGACCGCAGTGCGGTGTGGCATCCCTACACGTCGCTGCGCGAGCCGACTCCGCCCCTGCCCATCGTCGGCGCCGAAGCGGAATTCCTCCACTTGGCCGACGGCCGTAAGGTGATCGATGGCATCTCTTCGTGGTGGACGATTCTTCACGGACATCGCCACCCGGCGCTGATGGAGGCCTTGACCGCGGCGGCGCGGCGCGTGGACCATGTCGTATTTGCCGGGCTGACCCATCCTTGGGCGGTCGCATTGGCGGAGCTGTTGCTGAGCACCATGCCTTGGACCGGCGGCCGGGTCTTCTATTCCGACAACGGCAGCACAGCGGTCGAGGTCGCCTTGAAACTCGCGGTGCAATACTGGCAGCTCCGGGGGGAGTCGCGCCGTACCCGCTTCGTCGGCTTCCAACACGGCTACCACGGCGACACCTTCGGGGCCATGGCCGTGAGTCGCGATCCGATTTTCTTCGGGCGCTTCGAACCGCTGTTGTGCGCAGCGGATATTATTCCGCTCGACCCCGCGGCCCTGGAAGAGCACTTGCGCCGACAAGGGCCGGTCACGGCGGCGATCATTATCGAGCCGCTCGTCCAGGGGGCCGGCGGGATGCGGATGCACCCACCGGAGACGCTGCGGCAGCTTTTCGAAGTCAGCCGGCGGCACCAGGTGTTGTTCATCGCCGACGAAGTCATGACCGGCGGTCGCACGCCCACGCGCTGGGCTTTCCAGGCCGCGGCAATTGCTCCCGATCTGGTTTGCGCCAGCAAAACGCTGACCGGCGGAATACTGCCGCTGGCCGCAACGCTCGTCGCCCCGCACGTCGTCGCGGCATTTGACAACGCCGACCGCTCGGCCACTTTCTATCACGGCCATTCGTTCACCGCGCATCCGCTGGCATGTGCGGCGGCCGTCGCGAACTGGAAACTGCTCGACGACCAGGCCTTGACGCGCGCGCGCCGCATGCAGGCGTTCTGGGAAAGCGCCCTCGCTCCGCTGCGCGGCCGACGCGGCGTTCGCGACGTACGCACCTGTGGCAGCATCGCGGCCGTGGAACTGGAGACAGCCGGCGGGTACCTGGCCGAGGTCGCTCGCGTGCTGCGGCAGACCTGCCTCGACCATGGCGTTTTTCTGCGACCGCTGGGCAACGTGCTTTACGCCATGCCGCCCCTGGAGACGTCGACAGCATCGCTGACGCAAACGGCGGCGGCCATGACCGCGGCGGTGGAGCGAGCCCTCGACGCGAATTAACGACCGGCCTGGCGACGCGCCAACGCTTCCCGAACTTTCGTCCGGGAAGCGCCGAGCGGGGATCATCGGCTTGTTGCCAAGGGGCCGATGGTCACTCCGATTTGCGCGATGCGGGCGTAGCCGCGACCGATCCCTCGGCCGGTTGGGCCAAGGCGGTGTCGATCCGGCCCAGCAGGTCGGCCAGGTCGCGCCGCAAATGCGTCAGTTGGCCGTGCAGCGCATCGCGTTCGCCGGTGCGGACAGCCAGTTGCGTCTTCAGTTCGTCGCGCTGCTTGGCGATGGTCTTCAGCTCATCGACACGCTGGGCCAGTTGATTGCGTTGCGCCTCCAGTTCGCCGATTCTCTTGCGGAGTTGCTCGCCGGCTTGGACGACGGCCCTGTAGTCTTCTTCAAGCTTAAGGTAACGATTCTCCAGCTCGCGAATCTTGGCGTGATAGGCTCCGTTTTTTTGATGGGTGCAACCCCACAGGCCCAGCGACGAGAACAGCACGACAACGAAAAACACCGTACTCGCGTTCTTCATGAGAAGCTCCTTAGCCGAAGATCCGATCCGAAGGTCCACGATGCGCGGGGCAAGGCGCCTAGGGGGAGGAGGCTCGTCGCTTCATGCTGCCGTGTTTGCCCGCTTCCGTTGATCGACAGACTTTACTTCGGCGTCAAGGTCATGGAAACTTTACCCAGGTTGCCGGGAATCGTTGAAGCGATGCGGCCCCTGGCGTAGCTTGTGTCATTTGCCGATTCTCCCGGTCGGTGTCGGTGAACGGTTCGATGGTAACGACTTTTCCGACTTTGCGGTCAACCTGGTCACGGCGGCGCGCCGATGTATCGGATAAGACCTCGCATCAGACCTGCACAGGAGAAGCACGGCATGAGACGAATCAGCGCACGAGCAGCCCTGGCCTGGGTGTGCATCCTGGGAGCCGGCGGCACGGCGCGGGCAACGCCGACCGTCGCTGAAATGCTCGCGATCAAACCGAAAATTGCCGACGTCGCCATCGGCACGCCGACTGCGGCCGAGATCAAGGATTGCCAAGTTCGTGACCTACTCGACGGAAGCAAGAAAATCGGCTTCGAACTGGTCGACGGCCGCGGCCAGATCTTGCGCCGCTTCTTCGCCAGCAAAGATTCGGTGAAAATGAATGTCTGGTCGTTCTACAAGGACGGCGTTGAAGTCTTTCGCCAGATCGACTCCAATTTCGACGGCAAAGTAGACCAGTACCGCTGGCTCGGCACTGCCGGCATGAAATGGGGCATCGACCAAGACCAGGACGGCAAGATCGATGTCTGGCACATTATCGCCGCCGAAGAAGTTGCCCAAGAGGCCTTCCACGCGCTGGCGACCAACGATTTCGCCCGGCTGCGGGCCTTGTTCATCACGCCGGCGGAAATCAAGGCCTTGGGCCTGCCGGAAGCCACGGCTGCCAAGATGCTTCAGGCCCAACAAACGGCACCACAGAGATTCCAACAGCTCCGCAGCAAGCAAACCACCCTCGACGGCGGCAAGTTCGTCCACGTCGAGTGCAGCCCGGCCGGCTGTTGGCTCGCCGAGGGCGTTGGCACTCCCAAGGACTTGTTCAAACACCTCTCCCTTTCGGTCCTGTTCGAGACCGCCGACAAGAAACACGACCTCTACCAGACCGGTGAGATCATCCAGGTCGGTGCTGCGTGGCGGCTGGTTGACCTCAGCCCGGCCGAGCCGGCGACCACGACCGAAGGGAGCGGCGCCGGACTCGAAAACAATCCGAAGCTCGCCAAACTGTTCGCTGATCTATCCGAGCTTGAGAAACAGATCGGCGAAAAACAAACGATGCCGGGCCAAGCCAACCCGGCGCTGGCGGCTTTGTATTTCCAACGCGCCAAGTTGTGTGAGGCGATCGCCACCGAAAGCCCGGAAAAGGAATTGTGGTACAAGCAAATTCTCGACAGTCTGGCCAGCGCGATCCTAGCCGGCCATGAGGAATCCAAGGGTCGGCTCGCCGCCTACCGGGAGCAGTTAGTCAGCAAGATGCCCGGCAGCAACCTGGCCGCCTATGCTGTCTACCGCGAGCTTTGGTCGTTGCACGCCATCGAGGCCCAACCGACCGCTAAGTCGCAAGAAGCGTATCACGAGGCCCTCGCGAAATTCGTCAAAGATTATCCCAAGGCCGATGACGCCGCCGACGCCTTGGGAGCGCTCGGCATGCACTGCGAATTTGCCGGCAGCAAAGAAAAAGAAGCGGAAGCGGCCGCGTGGTACGCCCGCATCCACAAAGACTTCCCCAAACACCACCTCGCCGACTGGGCCCGCGGCGCGGAACGCCGGCTCAAATCCGTCGGCAACCCGATGGAACTGTCGGGCACGCTCTTGGGCACCGGCCAGTCCTTTGACATCAACCAACTGAAAGGGAAACTGGTCGTCGTGTACTACTGGGCCACCCATTGCAAAGATTGCGTCGCCGACTTTGCTCGTCTCAAGCAAGTGCAGAGTACGAGTAAAGATGTCGTGATCGTCTGCGTCAATCTCGACAACAAGGCGGCCGACGCCCTCGCCTTCCTTCAGGCCAATCCGCTGACGGCTTACCACCTCGGCCAACCGGAAGACAACAGCGGCCTGCGCGGTCCGTTGGCGTTGGCCTACGGCATCAACGTGTTGCCGACGGTGTTCTTGGTCGGTCGCGACGGCCGCGTCCTCAACCATCGCCTGGCCATCGCCGACCTCGAAGAGGCAATCAAGAAAGCGGCGCCGTAAAGCGGCCGACTGCGCTGCGCTCGCTGCTCCCGCTTCGGGCTTCCGAGTCCGAGCAGATTCGGAAGCCCGCGGCCTTTTTGAGTCATTCGGTGACCAGCACCTTGGGACGGCGAAGAATGAACTCCGGCTGCTGGCTGGCATAGCCGCGCTGGACCTGCTCGGCGATCCGCAAGGCGTCCATTCCCTCCAGCCGTTTGCTTCCGACGCGCTCGTGCAGCGCCGGATTGTACGGCGAGCCGACGACGGCATCGTAGGCATGGATGCCGAACTTTTGCAGCGCCTCCTGGACCTTGCGATTCTGGATTTCGACGGCCTCGATCCAGCGCGACAGCGCTTCCGCCTGGGGCGCGGTCGGCGACACCACCGGCCGCGAGGCAACGATGTGGTTGAGTTCGATCGCCAGATCGAGCAGCTCATTGAGCAAGCTCAGACTGAATTTCTTCTCGCCGACCAATTCTTGGCGCATCTGTTGAAACGCTCGTTGGGTCTCGGCGGCGAAGTGGTTGAAGCTCGCTTGCAAAGCGTCGCGCGTGCGATGGAGCGTCTGCTCGAAGAGCTTATGTTGCCGTTCGTTCCTCTCGCGCAAGCCGATGAAGGCCTCGAACAGGCGATACATCGACGACATCCCGAGTGTCGGCGCATCCGGATCACCTGCCATGGTGAGCGGGGCTTTCAGATCTTCATTCATGGCAGTCTCCCGTGGCGGCATGGTGTGCGACCGCCGCCTCAAAGTGGATCTCCCACGGATCCGGCGGCGTTTGGACGGCTTGTCCCAGCAGCGATGACACCGCCGGGAGGTCGGGCGGCGGGGCGGGCAACGGAACCTGCGCCCGTACTTCCGCCGCGGCCGGCACCGGTGTCGGCGGTGCGTACCCGGACAGGTCTTTTTCCACATCGATCGGCTTGCAGCTCGCGGCGTCGAGTGCCTCGCCCTGGTAGCGTTCGCGCAAGCGGCGCAACAAGCCGTCGGTCGTGTCGATGTTGAAACTCACCGCATCGGCCCGCAGGCGCCGTTCCGGATCACCGATGATTTCCCGCGCCCAATTGATGTCCTCCAAGGGCACGCGCGTCAGGTTTTTCCTGGCCCAAATGAGCCGCTGCGCCCAGGCCGATTCGATTGTATCCTTGTCGGCGTCCTTGTCGACGCCAAGGATCAAAAATGGTCCGATCTGCTGGCGCGGCAACGGCGCCAACTGCAACACCAGGGGAGGTTCCGTATTGGCCATCGCCGGTCTCCGAGCCACCCCTCTACGACCCGAGGGCATGGCACTGATCGATTTTACGGTCGCAATGGGCGATCAAACGGTTCAGGTCGCGGCGCAAGTCGTCATGCGTAATCTGCGCGAGGCACTTCTGGGCCACACGCCGCACGTAGGCAAACTGGTCTTCCAAGTCGTGCATGATGTCGCGTACCACCGGCCAGTTCACTTGGTAGCTCGGCAGCCGCCGCATCTGGTCCACCACCTTTGCGACCTGGGCCGTGGATTGCTCAGCGCAGCGCTCCAGGGCCGGCACGAGGCCGTGGAGCACGACGGTCGCTCGCTCCTGGACGCGCAGATCGTTTGGGAATTTTTGCGTCACGCGGCGCAGATCGTGGAGCACCCGTTCGATTTCCTCCACCGAGCGCAAGTCGCGTACTTCCAAGTCGAACAGTTCTACTTGGGGATCATTGGGTCGGACCTCGCGCAGCCGGCGCAGGATCTTGCGGGCATCGTCGGAGCGCTTCAGCTGAGTGAACAGGTGAAAGAGCCGTTCGAGGGTGTCGTAATCCGTCGGCCGGATGCGATGCGCCCGTTGCAGACAACCCAAGGCGCTCGTCCACCGCTCGAGCTTGGTAAACTGGTCGGCC
>JANWVS010000006.1 GCA_025056835.1 Gemmataceae bacterium
CTGCGTCCTCCGCGGTCGAGCGGTTCAAGACGGAGGCGCAAGCAGTCGCCCGCCTGCAGCATCCGGGGATTGTGCAGATTTTCGAGGTGGGGAGCACGACGGTCGGCCGTTCATGGCATTGGAGTATTGCAGCGGCGGTTCGCTGGACCAAAAGCTGCTGGAGACTCCGCTGAAGCCGCGGGAGGCAGCCGAGTTGGTGACAGCAAGCGTGAACGGCAGCAGGCGCGTCTGGGACGCCGCCACCGGCCGGGAACTGGTGGGGGAGCCAGTCCCGGCGGATGACCACGACGGCCCCGCAGTCAGCCCCGACGACCGGCTCTTCCTCTACACCGGCGAGGGTAACGTCGTGTTGATTGTGTCGCTGACCCCGGACGAGGAAGAGTTGAACTACCGCCGCTATAAGACCCGGCCGCGGCCCGAAGTGCACGCGGAACAGGCGAAACAGCTGGAGAAGGACGACCCCTTCGCGGCCGCGGTGCAGCGGGCCCTGGAGCAGCGTGCCCGGGGCCAACTGGCCCTGGAAGCCGGCGACGAGGCCGCCGCCCGCCGCCACTTCGAGCAAGCCGACCGCCTCGACCCGCGCAAAAGCCCGCCGCCGGCGCACCCCTAGTTGAGTCCCCCAAGGCGATCTGTGGCATGGTCCGCCCCCCGCACCCTGACCGAAGGCAAACCCGCTCAGACTTGATCAAGTCATGCGGGCACGGGCACGAAGCTGGGTTACCGAGGTCGGAAGGAGGGATGCGCCGGATCGCCGCCGGCCACCAGGTAAGCAAGCAGGTCGAGGATGTCTTCGCGGCTCAGCCGATTGAGTAGCCCCTCGGGCATGAAGGAGTTTTGCAGCGGCAGTTTCGATTCGATGTCGTCGACGGCGATGACGATCGGTTTTTCGACGGCATTTTTGGCCAGGCGGATGAACTTCGGCGACTCCTCCAGGATGATGCCGTCGATCGGCCGGCCGTCGTCGAGGATCAAGCGCCAAACCTGATACTTTTTGTCGATGATCTTGGACGGTTCCAGGATCTCGGTCAACAGGTGCGTGCGCGTGAATTGCATGCCGGCGAGCTTTTTGGGCAACTCGCTCAGGTCGGGTCCGAGCGTGCCCCCTTCGCCGGCGATCTTGTGGCACTGGCTGCACGTGCGGAGCTTGAACAACTCTTTGCCGCGGGCGAAGGATCGGCCGGAATCGATGCGTTCCAGGTCGGCGAGCAGTTCTTCGACCTTCCATTTCTTGTCTTCAAGCATTTTGACACGGTCGGCGGCGGGAATGGCCGCCAGATCGGGCACGACGTGCATGATGCCGTTCATTACCGCGGCATGGCCTGGGAAGGTGCAGACGAAGACATATTTGCCGGGCTGGGAGGGGGCGATGATTTTGAGCCGGTCGGTCTCGCGCGGCTGGAGCAGCTTGGTGGCGAAGAGGACGTCGGGCCGCTTGGGGACGAAATTCATGGCGAAGGCGTTGGGGTTGGTGGCCAGCAGTTCTGCCGCTTGGGCGACGTCGGTGAGCGAACCCGGGGCGGCAATCACCAGGTTGTGGGGGGCCACGTCGGGATTTTCCAGAACGATGACCACCGGTTTGCCGGCCTCGACGTAGAACTCGGCGACGTCGTAGGCAAGGTTGTGCGGCACGGTGCGGATGAGGACCACCTGGACACCGAGCTTGGCGAACTGGGCGGCGAGGTCTTTGCCGTCGTCGCCGAGGAGAGCGGCCAGGTCGCTGCCGAGCTGGAGCTGATCGAGGACCTTGGCCTCGGAGCGCTGGGCGGCGGGCAGGTTGCCGACGTGGGCGAGGATCGTTTCGGCCAGGGGCTTGAGTTGTTCCTTGGGCAGCTTGGTTTTGGGGAGTCGGCGCAAGGCGGCCACGGCGGCGTCGCGTTCGACGCCGTCGCGGACGAAGCGTGCCAGCGTGGCGAAGATTTCCGCTTCGTGTCCGGGGATGGCCGCGGCGGCGTTGATGGCCGCCAGGCGCAGCTGTTGGTCCGCCTTGGTCTTCGCCGGGGCCTCGAGCAACTCCTTGATTTTTGGGTACGTCGCGGTCCGCAGCGACGCGGCGCCGACCAGGGGAATCGACTCCACGACATCCAGGAGAACGGCCGGGCGGGCGGCGTGCTCTTGCCAAAGCCGTTCGATGCCGGCGTCGGCGGTAATCAAGGCGGCATACGCCACTTGGCGGGTCATCGCTTGCTTGGAGGCGGCGAGTTTCGCTAGGCGCGGCCGAGCGCCAGCCAGTTCGGACGTCGGCCGGCCGGCCAGCAGGTGGCCCAGGTCGTGTAGCACCGTTGGTGCGGCGGCCGTCTTGCCGTGGTCGGCGGCGTCGAGCCGTTCCAAAGCCGCCAGCAGTTCCGCCAGGTAATCGGTCTTGTTGAGGCGGGCCAAACCGTGCAGCGCCTCGTCGCGCACCGCCGCGGGAAGGTGCTCGCGCGCCAAGAGGGCGTGATAAACTGCCGCCGAGCGCGGCAGCTGCGTCAGTTCCGCCGTGGGCAAGCTTGACAGCACGAACGCCGCCCCGGCGGGATTGTCGGCTGCGAACGGCTTGCCGTCCCGAAAGGCCGCCTTCCAGGCCGGCTCCAGCGCCGCCAGGGTTTCCTTGAGGCCGTAGTCCAGGTAGTAGTCCAGCGGGTGTTTGGCGGCGCGGAGGGCGATCTCCGCGGCCCGGGCTTCGGAAAAGAAGCTCAAAGCCACCACCGCCTCCAGCCGGACGCGCGGATGGGCGTCTTCGACCTGCTCTGTCAACCAGCCGTAGACTTTGTCGATGGGAAAACGGTCGCGCCAGTGCCGCAGCGCCCGCGTCGCCGCCGCCCGGGCGCGATGGTCCTTCGAGCGCAGGAGGCGCACGAGCAAGTCCTCATTCACCGCCCCGACGCCCTGGTACACCCACAACGCCTCGAGCAAATGATGCTCATGGTCGGCATCGGTGTCGACCATCCACTCCAGCCAATGGTCGAGCGCGGCGACGACTTCGTCGCGCGGCCGATCGCGCAGCTCGGTGCGGACCCGGTAGCGCGTGCGATCTTCGTACTTGGTCAACAACTGCAACAGCGCGGCCGTCGGTTCGCCGGCGATTTTCGCTGGTTTGAGCAGCGGCCGATCTTTCGCGGTGATTCGCCAGATGCGGCCGTGGTAATGATCGCGTCCCGGATCGCGCAACGAATGTTGCATGTGGCCGATCAAGGGGTTGAACCAATCGACGACATACAAGGCCCCGTCTGGTCCGAACGACAGAGCCACGGGTCGAAAGTTTTTGTCGGTGGAAAAAAGCAACGGCTCGACTTCCTTCGACGTGAAGCCGGAGCCTTCCTCGATGATCTTGTGCTGCTTGATACCCTGGAAGCCGATGTTGTTGGGCACCAGGAAGTTGCCTTGGGCTTCGTCGGGGAAGTGGCGGCTGGCGACGATCTCACAGCCGCAAGTAGGCCGCACGATCGATGTGAACACTTTCATCGGCGGGTGTTGGCGGGGAAAATCGGCGCGGCCGGTCAGCGGCAGGCCGAAGTAGTTGGCCCCGCCCGAGGCATCGGCGATGAAATTCTGGCCCCATTTGTCAAAGACATGTCCCCAAGGATTGGCGAAGTGATAGGAGACGAACGTCTCGAGCTTGTGGCTGCGCGGCTGGAAACGATAGATGCCGGCATCGCGCTGACGGAGCGGTCCCCAGGGCGTTTCTACGTTGGTGCGGTGGAAGATGCCTTCGTGAATGAGCAAAGCGCCGTCGGGGGTCCACTGGAACGCGTGGACGGCATGATGGCTGTCGCCCGAGCCGAAGCCATGCAGAATCGTTTCGCGCAGGTCGGCCTTGTCGTCGCCGTCGGTGTCTTTGAGGAACAGCAGATTAGGCTGGGCGCCGACGAAGACGCCGCCGTTGCCGAATTCGATCCCCGTGGGCAGGTACAGTTGGTCGGCAAAGACCGTGTGCTTGTCCGCTTGGCCGTCGCCGTCGGTGTCTTCGAGGATCACGATCTTGTCGTCGGGCGGCACGCCGGGCAGAGCGTGGGGATACGACGGCATCGTCGTGACCCAGAGCCGGCCCTTGGCGTCGAAGGCCATGGCCACGGGATTGTGCAGGGGGAAGTCTCTTTCCGAGGCGAAGAGATTGATCTGGTAGCCTTCTGGCAGCTTGAAGTGCTTGAGCGCCTCGGCGGGGTCCTTGGCCGTCGGAATCTCCTTGCCGCCGATGACGCCCTGGTCTTGCCGATAGGTCTTTTTGATGTCGGCGACGGCGGCTTGGTCGTTGGCAGACTCGGCGGCGCGGCTGTCCGGCGGTGGAAGGGGGACCGCTCCGGGGTTGACGGCGTGGATCTTGGCATCAAGTTCGGCACAGATCCTGTCCAACTCGGCCATCTCTGCCGGAAAGTTGACAACGCCAAACGGCTTGGCCCTTCGTCCGTAGATGTACTCGCCGTTGACGGCCCGCCATTTGTGGAAAAACTCCTGGTTCCGCGCCGTTATCAGCCGGCGAAGGCGTTCGACCTGCGTGGGCTTGGCGGGGCCTTGCGGTTCGTTGGCGGCGGGGAGGCGCGGTTGGTTGAACAGTTGCCGATCCACCAGCTCGGCCACCTTCCAATAACCCCGAGCGGTAAGGTGAATACCGTTGATAGTCAGCGGTTCGCGCGGCGCTGCTTGGCGCATGAGGTCCATCGTGCCGCTAAAAAGGTCGATGAACAGCAATCGGTTTCGGGCGGCGACAGCGCGGATCGCTTCGTTGTAGAGTTGCAAACTTTGATTGTGCTCGGCCGGATCGGGAAAGTCGCCGCCGAGCTTTTCGTGGGCTATGGGGCCAACGAGTATGACCCGCGGCGGTACTTGGCCGTTGTACTTTTGCTTGGCGTGGTAGTTGAGCAACTCTTGCAATTCGCCGGCGAAGGCTTGGACGGCGGCCGGCCCTCGAAATGAGTCGGTCATGCCGAAGCACATGATAATCACGTCGGCACGGGCATCCGTCAGGTGCTTGGGCATGGTGCCGAAATTGAGCGGGCGATTCGAACCATGGTTGTATTCGACGTCTCCCTTGGCAATGTCGGCCAGGTGGACTGCGGGCGTGTCCGCGGAATAGCCGAGATTGCGGAAGGTGAGTTTCAGGTGCGGCAGCCGCGTTTGCAGCACGGTTTCAAGGTAGCCGAACATGGCTTCGCGTTCGGCAAATGTGTCGCCGAGGAAGACGACCCGATCGCCGGGACGAAATGGCAGCGGCGGCGGTGCTTCCTGGGCCGCCAGGGAATGCGCGCTGACCAACAGCGCGAAGACAAGCAACACGAAGCGACGGTGGTTCATGGCCGTGGTTCAACGATTCGAGGGCGACCTTAATGCGAAGAGAATTGTACGCGCCGCGGCACCATCGTACCGGTGTCCGGCCGGGTGAGGGTCCATATAGTGACATCATAACCGCCTGCCTCCCACTCCTCGTACCGTTTCTTTATGAAAATGAAAACAGCCTTTAGCGTGGCCGCCTGCTGTTTGTGCCTTGTCATTCCGCTCCGCGCCGAGGATTGGCCCCAATGGCGCGGTCCCCGCCTCGACGGCACGTCGACCGAAAAGAATCTGCCGCTTCGATGGACCACGACCGAGAACGTCGTCTGGCGAACGTCCTTGCCCGGCATCGGCCATTCTTCGCCGATTGTGTGCGGCGATAGGGTTTTCGTGACGACTTGCCTGGTGGAGCAAAAGGCACCGGAAAAGGCCCGAGTGCTGCTTTGCTTGGATCGGCGCGACGGCACGGTGTTGTGGCAACGCGAAGTATTCGCCGCGCCGCTGGAGCCAAAGCACAACCTCAACAGTTGGTCGAGTTCGACACCGGCCACAGACGGCACGCGCGTCTTCGTCAGCTTTCTGCGTCTGCGGCCGATGACCGAGGAAGACGCCAAGGTCGATCCCCGTATCCGCAACGGAGAAATGGTACCAGCCTGGAAAACGATGGTCCCGGAGATGATCGTCGCCGCCTATGATTATCACGGCGCCAAGTTGTGGGAGACATCGCCGGGGCGGTTTTACTCGCGCCACGGGTTTTGCAGTTCGCCGATCCTGTACAACGGTCTGGTGATCGTCAATGGCGATCAGGATGCAACGGCGTACATCGTGGCCTTGGACGGGGCAACGGGGGCGGAGCGCTGGCGGATCGACCGACCCAATCGCATGCGTTCCTACTGCGTGCCGCTCATCGTTCAGGCGGGCGGCAAGGTGCAAATGGTCCTGACGGGCAGTATCGGCGTCGACAGTTACGATCCCGCGACAGGCAAGCACCTCTGGCACATCGACGGACCGACGGAACAATACGTTGCCTCGCCGGTCTACGGCGCGGGACTGTTCTTCATGACTGCCGGCTTTCCGACGTACCACAACTGGACCGTGCGGCCCGATGGCGTGGGCAATGTCACCAAGACGCACATCGTTTGGCACGAAAGTAAGACGAGCAGCCAAAAAGCCGCGTATGTGCCGTCGCCGTTGGCGGTCGACGATTTGTACTACATGATTTCCGATACGGGCAACCTCAGCGTTTTCGAGGCAAAGACGGGCAAGCGTCTGTTCATGGAGAAGCTGGGCGACCACCACAGCAGCTCACCCGTGTTGGCCGACGGCCATGTCTACCTGCCCGACGACAGCGGCACGGTCCACGTTGTCAAGGCGGGGCGGCGCTTCGAGGTGGTGAGCCAAAACCCCCTGGGCGACAAGTGCTACAGTTCGCCGGCCGTCAGCGGCGGACGGCTGTACTTTCGCACGAACAAATCGTTGGTTTGCGTCGGGCACGCCGGGCGGCCGAGACTTGAGTAAATCCGCGGCTGCGTCGCATTTTCCTGGCAAACGCTGCTCCCGAGGCAAAATCGTCCCGATCTACATTTTCTGCGTCGGACGAACGGCAGCGCGAGGCGGGTTTTTCGTTGCTTTCGACCGCACGAGACGCCGGCAGGTGGTAGAGTTGGCGATGAATCCAGCGCGGATTGCGGCCGTCAGGAAGGTGGCCCTGAGGCTGCCGCGCTCACTTATCCAAGCGAGACACAGCCATGAAGATGAAGATGTTCGCCCTTGCAGCGTTGAGCCTGGCGGGCTGGGCCGTGAGCGCCGCCCCGGCCTCGGCGTGGTGGTGGCACTACAAACACGGCATCAACCGCTACTCCACCGTGATTGTTTGCCGGCCGTACAACGCCTTCACGCCCGTCTGCGCCGGCAGCCTGGTCTGTGATGGATGCTGCCCCTTCTCTTGTCCCCATTTGCCGACCGGGGCCTCCTGTCACGCCGGCATTTGTAATCCGTTGCTGGGCCTGTACGCCGTCGCTCCGCATCATGCCTGGCACGGCCAGCCGCTGCCCGGAAGTCCGGCACCGGATGCCTCGGCCCCGAACTTCACGCCGCCGCCGCCCCAGCCCGGCCAGGCACAACTGCCGGTGGGCTACGGGCAGCCGCACATGGCTGCCGGCTATCATCCCGGCGTGTATCCGGTGTACCATGCCTTGCTGCCGACGCCGACCTACCCGAATTTTTACCAGCAGGCTCCGGCGTACTGGTACGGCCGCTAAGTCGTGACGCTTCGTGTCACTACAGCCCTCCCTGGTGCGAAGGCTTCATCGAGTAGCTCGATCGACCCGCTGGCGAGGTCGATCGAGCTTCATCGGGGCGGCAGGTTCGCGGTCAAGCCCATGGCCGCGGACACGGTGACTAACACCAGCAAATTGACGACGACGCTGATTCCATGCCAACGGCCGAATTCATCCCGAGCGGCGCGCATCGCCGGCAAAGAAGCCGGTTCCGCCGCCACGGTTGTCGCGGCTTCCTCTAAGTATCGGTCGACGGCGGCGTCGCGCTGCGGGCGAAGTGCCGCCACGTGCCGTTCGATGGGCCAACCCGCCAAGACGCCGGCCAACGCTAGGGCCAACAGCACCAAGCGGCAGCGCTGGGCGAACCCGCCCTCGCGCCAACGACACGCCGTCACCAAGGCGATCAGTCCGCAGGTGCCTTGCATGAGGAAATACCAAGCGAAGATCGGCGCGACAGCCTGGCCGGCGACGCGGGTCCCTTGTTCCTTCGGCCCGTTGATGTTCTTATCGACAACTGAAAACACCGGCGGCAACGGCAACCAGACCGGTCGCTCGTCCTTCGGCTTCTGTCCGATCTCCTCGAAGGTCCCGAACAAGCTCAGCGCCACCACGAAGGTGAAAAAAACCGCCATGCCAAACCACAGGCCCAGGGCGAGTACGTGCAAAACGCGAGGAAGCATGGTCATCAACACAGTCTCCTTGAGCTGACTTTCTTCTCCGCGCCACAAGCGCGTCAGGTTGCTCCGATGTCGCATGGCGACCACGCACGCGGCAATCAGGCAAAAAGCCGTGCGCGGCTCGGTCACGTCGCCGTGGGTTACGAACCATTGGGCCATGGCCAGCGTGGCGGCAGCGGAGACGGACGCTAGCGACACGTAGCGCGTGACAGCGACGACGACGAGAAACATGAGTCCCGCAGCGAGCAACGGCGCGGGTTGATGCAGCAATAACATCGTGACGACGCCGAGACCGGTGGCCACACCTTTGCCGCCGCGGAAGCCAAGGTAGACTGGATAACAATGGCCGAGGAAAGCGGCCAAGCCCGTGACGATTTCCAGCCAGCCTTGCTTTCCGAAGATAGCGGCGCCGAGGTCTTGAGAGGCGGTCGCCACGGCTACCGGAACCGCTCCTTTGGCGAAGTCCAGAAGCAGAACCATGGCGCCAAACTTGCGGCCGAGGACACGGCCGACGTTGGTGGCGCCGATGTTGCCGCTTCCCCGGGTGAAAATGTCGATGCCGCGCGACCTCGCAATCAGCCAGCCGAACGGCACCGCCCCGAGCAGATAAGCTCCGATGACCAGCGAACCGGCGACCCATGTGTGCATAGTTGACACCGCTAGCACGCCTTTGCGACGAGCGTTAGTATAGGTCCCGATCGCAGCGCCAGTCTCAACGTAGTAGCTTGGTGGAGCGGTCTTGGCGGCACGGCCGAATCGGAAGGGAGATGGAACGAGACCAGTTCTTTTTTCACTCCCAACCGAGAGGGGGACGAACGAGACTGCACAAGATCCGCGCAATCGACTATGCCCGCATCGGCTGGCCGATTTTTGGGGGGAACCGGTGCTCACCGTCGCGAAATGGCCGACCTGATCGAAACTTTATGCTATTGTTATCGCTGCAAGCGGATGCACGTATCGGGAAATCGTTGTGCGGACTCCGTGCGAGGAGAGCCGGGTCAGGTGGTAGCGCCGCACGTGTCGGGGGTTCGGATGAGCGGCGAAGACGGCATGTTGGTGCTCGATGATTAAGCGACCGGCGAGCGCGTAGTAAGCCAACCTGAAACCGCAGCACCCGTACTGCGGAAGCGGAACGGTGGCTTAAGGAAGAATTGCGCTGGCGTCAGAAGTTGCGGGAACAAGCCTCGTCGCGGGCGCGGCCCAACTCGCAACTTGGGCTTGTAAGCTCTTACGCCCTCAACGACCGCCACGTATCCGGGACCTCAATCAGCGACGGTCCCTCGCGTTTCAGTGCATGTCGAACGGCCGTCGCGAAGTCGTCGGCGCGATAAGTTCTCGCACCGGGGATGTCGAACGCCTCCGCCAGACGGACGAAATCGGGATTGTTGAGTTCCACGTCGATGTACCGTTCTCCGTGTTGCTTGCGTTGCAAGTTCTTGATGGCTCCATACGCATGGTCGTTATGAACGATGATGATGAGCCGCAGTCGATATCTCGCCGCCGTGGCGAGTTCCTGGCATGTCATGACGAATCCGCCGTCGCCGGCCAGACACACGATCGGGCGGTCGGGCAGAGCAACGGCGGCACCGATCGCTGCCGGCAACCCCCAGCCCAGGGCGATGAAAGTCGATGGATAAAAAAATGTGCGAGGTGCGTAAGCCGGCCAATCCGTGTGCATGCGCAAGGCCATTTCGCAAGCATCCGTGACCACGACCCCGTTTTCGGGTAGCTCGGCGCGCAGCGTTTCGATCAGCCATTCCGGCCGCGGCGGACGAAGCCCGCGGGCGTTGTCCCAAAGCTCGCCCCACTGGCTTGATGACTCTGCGATCCGCTCAAGCAATCCGGCGAGGGCCTCCTTGGCGTCGCCTACGATGGCACATTCCACGGGATAGTTGACGCCGATCACGCCGGGATCTAGGTCGATCTGAATCAACCGGCGCGGCACGGCTAACTTCCAGAACCAGGTCATAACCTCAGTGAATCGACAACCTACGGCGATCATGGCGTCGGCATGCGGCAAGGCGGCCTTACTGCGAACCGAGCGGGCGTGGCCGAGCGAGAGAGGATCGCGTTCATCGATGATTCCTTTGCCGTTGAGTGAAGTAATGACGGGACAGCTCAATCGTTGGGCGAGTGCGCGAATTTCCGGGCCGGCGTCGCTCCACACAGCGCCGCCGCCGGCGAGGATGATCGGCCGCCGCGCCGAGCGCAGTAGGTCCGCGGCGACATCAAGCGCCGCCGATGAAATGGGCGAACGCCCGGAGGGCGGTTGGTCCTCCACGTGAACCGCCGTCGTCGTCCCGGCCAGCAAGTCCTGCGGAAAAAACAGAGCGGCCGAACGCCGTCGTCCTCGGGTCATCGCCGCGAACGATTGCAGTACCAATTGAGGCACATCCGCGACGCGACGCGCTGTGGCGGTGTAGCACGTGCAAGGGCGGAAGATGTTCTCGAGGTCGATTTCATGATAACTGCCGGTCTCGCGTCCGAGTTTGTCGTGGTTGACTTGGCCGGCGATCAAGAGCACGGGAATCGAATCACCAAAGGCTTCGGCGATGCCCGTGAGCGCGTTGGTGGCGCCGGGGCCGGCCGTCGTGCAAATAACGCCGGGTCGGCCGGTGACACGAGCGTAACCATCGGCCATGAAGGCGCCGGCCTGCTCATTGCGGCACAAAACCGTACCGATACCGCCGTGACGAACGATGGCATCGTAAATCGCCGTCGTGTGCGATCCCGGCATGCCGAAGATCAGGCGAACCCCCTGTCGGTAGAGGGCCTCGACCAACATATCTGCGCCGGTTCGAGCCATCATGTGCTCCGCGACGAAAGCTCTCCAAGGGAAGCGCACCTTGGCTAACCTAGGCGAACATTCCCTGGCGGTGAAGGGCCACGCGGTTCGCAAAGGCTTTCGCGATACTAAGAACGCTGTACAATGTGATCGTGCTCACTCAGCACGAGTTGAACGGCCGCCAGGCCTGTGGTCCGCGGCAAGACATGATAAGACATAAGACATGATGAAGTGCTGAAGTCGGCGCGGGTCTGCTAAGGTCGACGCGGGTCGCTTGATCGGGCAGTGGTAACGGTACCTTCAGCGACAAACCCATGGCAGAGCCTGAGAAATACGAGGCGACCTCTACTCCGACGGCACCCGACAGTCCCGAGCCGGATTGGACGGGCCGCACGGTCGGGGATTTTCGCGTCCTTCGCCGGCTCGGGCAGGGGGGCATGGGAGAAGTTTATCTCGCCGAGCAAATCTCTTTGAAGCGTCATGTCGCCTTGAAGTTTCTCAAGCCGGAACTGGCGGCCAACAAGAAATCCCTCGAGCGCTTCAAACGCGAGGCCGAGGCGGTGGCCCGCGTGACCCATGCGAACATCGTGCAAATTTACGCAATTGGCGAACATGCCGGCGCCTATTACATGGCCTTGGAATACGTGGAAGGACGCAACCTCCGCGAACACCTGGAAAAGAAGGGAACACCGGACGTTCTTCTGGGCCTGCGCATTATGTTGCAAGTTGCCGCTGCTTTGCAGCGGGCCAACGAACTCGGCATTGTGCACCGCGACATCAAACCGGAAAACATCTTGCTCACCCGCAAGGGCGAGGTGAAGGTTGCCGACTTTGGTCTTTCGCGATGCTTCACCGAAGACGCCGAGAAGGCGAACAACCTCACGGGCAGCCGCGAGACGATGGGCACGCCGCTGTACATGAGTCCGGAACAAGTCGAAGGGAAGGCGACGCTGGATCACCGCAGCGACATTTATTCGTTCGGTGTTACCTGTTACCACATGTTCGCCGGACATCCGCCGTTCCAGGGCACGTCGCCGTTCGAAGTGGCCGTCCAGCATGTGCAAAAAGAGCCGCAGCCTCTTGCCGAGATTCGCCCCGACCTGCCCGCGGACCTTTGCGCCATCATTCACAAGATGATGGCCAAGAAACCGGAGGAGCGCTACCAAACCGCGCGGGAGGTGCAGCGCGACGTGGGGCGATTGCGCGACGCGGTCATGGTGGCAGGGACGAGCGTGGTGCCCGCTGGTCGGCTGGTCAATTCCGGTGAGATAGGATTGGCCACAGCGTCGTCGTCCTCCCGCGTGTCGCTGGCCGGGCCGCCCTCACGTCGCCGTTGGCTCGCGATCTTGATGATTCCAGCAGTTCTCGCGCTCGGTTTCGCTTTGGGGTATGCCAACCACCACGTCGTCCGCGCGCCGCTCGCCGAGACCGACGCGGCGCCGACAATCCTGGCGGACGAACCGATGCTGGCCAAGGCCCAGTTCTCTCCCGCCGAACAAGAGCGCCTCCTCCTGAAGAACTGGCACGATTCGTTGCACCCCACCAATGCCACCGACATTGCCGCCGGCCTCAAACACGCGATCGACCTCGGCCTCTTCTACCTGCGCGAGAAACGTCTCGACGATGCCGAACGTTTCGCCAAGGAACTCGAACAAATGGACAAGCGGCTGCGGCCGTATCAGAGCTTCGGCGTCATCCTCAAGGCCAACGTGTTGGCGTTTCGCGATCAGCCGGCAGAATCGAACAAGATATTCCTGGCGATGGTCGAGCGGACGGGCAAGGGCTTCGACAAGTTGCCGGCGACCGGTCCGTATTGGAAGACGAGCCTTCCCCTGCGCGAGATGATCGCCAAATCGCTCCAGCGCAACTATGTCAATGCTCCGGATCAATTTCCTCCGCAGTTGGAGCCGTATCGACATCCACCGCGACTAGGAAAGTAACCGAGGCGAACGACACCGGAGGACAACCATGACAGGCATAGGAACATGGCTCGGTTTACTCTTGACCCCGATCGTTGCCGCCGCCGACACCCGGGGCACGGTCAAGCCGAATATCTTGGTCATCGTCGTTGATGACTTGGGTTATGGCGACATCGGTGTCCACGGCGGCAAAGCCGTGCCGACACCTCATATCGACAAGCTGGCGCGCAGCGGCATCCGATGCACGAACGGCTACGTGTCCTCTCCGTATTGCAGTCCCACCCGCGCAGGCTTGCTGACCGGGCGTTATCAAACCCGCTTCGGGCACGAGTTCAATCCGCATGTGGGTGCCGAAGACAAGCTCGGTCTACCGCTCGGTCTGCGCACCATCGCCGATTGGCTTCGCGCGGCCGGGTACGCTACCGGGATGGTGGGCAAATGGCACCTTGGCTTCAGCCAGGCCCACCATCCGCAAGCCCGCGGCTTTGACGAGTATTTCGGCTTCCTCGTCGGCGCCCATAACTATGCTCTGCGTCGCGACGCCGAGCCGAAATTCACATCCTCGATGGCTTTCAATGTCTTACTGCGCGGCAAGGAGCCGGTGAAGGTCGATGGTTTTGCGACGGGCGTTTTCACCGACGAAGCTATTCATTTCATGAAGCGGCATAAGGACCGGCCTTGGTTCCTGTACCTGGCTTACAACGCGGTCCACACGCCGCTGGAGATCGACCCCGCTTTGCAGCAGCGCCTGCCCGAGCAGGTCACCGATTCCACCCGACGCGGCTACCTCGCTTTGCTCTTGGGTTTGGACGACGCCATCGGCCGCGTCTTGGCCTACCTCCAAGAATCAGGCGCCGCCGAGAACACGTTAGTCGTCTTTCTCAGCGACAATGGCGGGTCAACGACAGCGCCGTTTTTCGCGTACAACGCGGCCTGGAATGGACCGCTGCGCGGCGGCAAAGGGCAGACGCTCGAAGGCGGCATCCGTGTGCCGTTCTTTCTGTCGTGGCCCGGAAAGCTGCCGGCCAATCAGACCTACGATCGCCCCGTGATCGCCCTCGATATTCTGCCGACCGCTTGTTCGCTTGCCGGGGCGAAGATACCGGCCGACGTGGATGGCGTCGACCTGATGCCGTATCTTTTGGGTCAAAAGCAAACCGCACCGCACGACGCCCTCTATTGGCGCTTCGGGCCGCAAAAAGCCATCCGCAAGGGCGACTGGACGTTAGTCGATTGGCGGGACTTTGAAAAAAAGACCAACAGCGGCTGGCAACTGTTCAACCTGGCGAACGACCTCGGGCAGAAAAACGACTTGGCCGCCAAGCACCCTGAGATCGTCACAGAGTTGCGCACCGCTTGGGAGCGCTGGGACGCCGGCAACATCGCGCCGCTTTGGCACGGCGGCGTGGTCGAAGATCCCACGGCACCGCCGCCAGCGAAAAAGTAGCGCTCCCGGCAGCCGCGGCTGGGAATCACGCCGATGCCAGCTCGCGGCGATTCGCTTCCAGAGCCTGAAGCTGCTTCTCCAACTCTGCCGTTTGCTCGCGCTGTTGCTGCACAATTTCCGTGGGCGCTTTGTCGCGGAAATTGGGGTTGTCGAGCTTAGCTCGCGCGCCTTGCAGTTGTTTCCGCTTCTCGGCAATTTTTTTCTCCAGCCGTTTTAGCTCCGCGGCAACGTCGATCAATCCCGACAGCGACACGTACGCCTCGAAATCGGAACCGATATAACTTGCGGCTTGCGATGGTTTAGCGACGTCGGCGCCGGTTTCGAAACGGGCGACACCCGCAAGTTGACGAATGAACGGGGCAAGGAGGCGCAAGTCAGCGGCAACGTCGTTGTTGGTGCGAACCAGGACATCGAGATGGGTTTTCGGATCGACCTGGTAGCGATTGCGCACTTCGCGGACGGCGCGCACCAGCTCTTGCATGCGTGCCAAACGCCGTTCGATCGCAGCATCATGCCAAGCCGCGGGATATTCGGGCCACGCGGCGATCACCACGCTTTCCGTGGCCGGTTCCGGCGAGGGCAGACCGCGCTCGAAGGCGGCTTCGTTGAGCGTTTGCCAAATCGCTTCGGCAACGAACGGCATGATCGGATGCACGAGGCGCACGATGCCGTCGAGGACGCCGACGAGAACACGCTGGGCCACGTCACGGCCGTATTCCGGAGTCGCCGTGCTCATTCCCGGACCTGCCGACGTTTCGGATTCTTGGCCCTTGACTCCCGGACCGTGTTTCAAGCGCCCCTTGGCCATTTCGACGTACCAGTCGCAGAATTCCGACCAGACGAAGTCGTAAATCGTTCGGGCCACGTCGCTGAAACGATAGGCTTCCAGACTTTCGGTCACGGCTTTGGTCGTTGTCGCCAATCGGCTCAAGATCCAGCGGTCCTCGATCGGCAACGCGGCGACGTTGAGGGCCTGCGGCGTGTAGCCGTCGAGATTCATGAGGATGAATCGGGCCGCATTCCAAATCTTGTTGGCGAAGTTTCGCCCTTGTTCGAAGCGTTCGGAGGCCTGCTTGGCCGTTTTCAATTCGGGATCGTCGCTCGGCCAAGGCCCGCCGGGACGAAACGGCTGCTTGCAACTGGGACACGTCACTTTCCGCGTCCGCATATACATGTGCTCCGGCTTGACAGGCACGAGCACGTCGCAATGCGGACAGGCGTTCGCCACCGGCAGGCGGGCATCCTGCGTCTCCGAAGACATCTGCACGACAACGAACCGCAGAGCGTCAGCCCCGTAGCGGGCAATGATGTCAAGCGGATCGACGCCGTTGCCTTTCGACTTCGACATCGTTTCGCCGAAGCCGTCGAGCAGCTTGACCGTGATGTAGACCTCGCGAAATGGCACCTCGCCCAGGTTATACAAACTGGCGAGCACCATGCGGGCAACCCAGAGCGTGATAATGTCGCGGCTCGTGACCAGGGTGCTCGTCGGGTAATAATACTGCAACTCCGGGGTGTTCTCCGGCCAACCTAGCGTCGAATGCGGCCAGAGCATGGAGGAGAACCAGGTGTCGAGGACGTCTGGGTCTTGCCGCGCGGCAAGTGTGGTTTCATGGGGAGCGAGCACATCGTCGGTGAGCGCACAGATCAGCCATTGGCCGCTGCCTTCATCGAAACGCCAGGCCACGTCGTTCCGGCCGGCGAAGGCACGGTGCAGGTCGGCCTCGGAACAGCGGGCATACCAAATCGGAATGCGGTGCCCCCACCACAATTGACGGCTGATGCACCAATCGCGTTTTTCGCCGAGCCAGTCGAGGTACGACTTGGCATAACGCTCGGGGAAGAACTTCACGCGGCCTTGAGTGACAGCGTCCATGGCCATTTGGGCCAGGCCGGGCTTTTTCCCAGGGCCTTCCGGGGGCGGCGCAGGAAGGTCGCCCATCTTCACGAACCATTGGTCCGAAAGATAGGGTTCGATCGGGGTCTTGCTGCGATCGCTGAATTTCA